>JBBAES010000010.1:0-22797 GCA_041655815.1 Anaerolineaceae bacterium | reverse complement strand
AGCTATATTTAATTCGTCACGGACAATCGGTCAACAACGCTAACTGGGATCGCAAAGACCAGCCTGAATATGAACGCTATTCAGACCCGCCCCTGACAGAATTAGGTGTCCGTCAGGCACAGTCCCTGGCTCAATTCATTGCCTCCACAAGATCTCCGTCAGAAAAAATTCAAAATGTCGGCGAGTATCGCCACAGCATCAATATCACGCACCTTTATTCCAGCTTAATGATTCGCGCTGTTCATACCGGCACCATCATCTCGGAAACGCTTGGCCTTCCCCTCGTAGCCCTGCCGGTGGTGCACGAGGTTGGAGGCGTCTATTTGAAAACCAAGGTAGATGGCGTGACAGAGATCAGCTTTGAACACGGTGTTTCGCCTGCTTACCTGCAGGAAAATTTCCCAGCGCTTCAACTTGACCAGCCTATTGAGGAAAAAGGTTGGTGGCAAGGCGGTCAGGAGCCAGTAACAGATCTACTTTCAAGGACGAAACGCGCGCTTCAATTTATAGAAGAGCAACATCTTGGCACGGACGATAAGGTTGCGATCGTGACCCACGGCGGTTTTTTTAATTACATGGTACGGACGTTGTTTAGTATCAGACTGGATGAACAGGATAATCGCAACTTACCTTTCTGGTTTTCATTTTGCAACTGTGCCATAAGCCGGTTTGATTTTGCAGAAGAGAGGGTCACGCTAATTTATCATAACCGAACTGACTTTATGGATGAAGAACTAATTTCCTGTTAGAAATATAATGACCATTAGCGTCGAAGCCTTGATTATCTTTCTGTTGATTATGATCAATGGATGCTTAGTAACTGTTCAGGGTGATTGTTTCAAAATATGTGAGAAAAGCGGGAAAAAACCGCTGGGTAAGATTCTTCACAACAGTTAACACGTCTGAACCTCTGGTAAAATAAAAAACAAGAGGGCCTTAATTCAAGGTCATAAAATAAATGCCCATATATGCAAATATACTGATTATCTTGGTTTTGTTCGGTTTCAATGCGCTATTCGCGATGTATGAAATCGCGATGGTGTCTTCCCGAAGGACCAGGCTGCATCAACGCGCCGATGAAGGCCAGAATGGCGCTGCTATCGCCATTAAGTTACTAAAGGACCCCAATCAGGAATACCTGTCGGCTGTCCAAATCATGATCACATTGATTGACACCTTGGCTGGTGGTATTGGTGGCGCCAGTCTGTCCCAGCCATTGGCTGCGGTTATCGACAATATAACTTTGTTGGCTCCTTTCGCTGACACATTGGCTTTAATCATAGTGGTTATCGCGATCACATATTTTTCAATTGTCCTGGGGGAGCTGATCCCCAAGCGGGTGGCTGTCAGCAGACCTGAAGATGTGGTCACGCGAATGTCCCCGCTGATCAATTGGATGACTCGCGTTTTGAAACCGCTGATCAGGCTGTTGAGCGCTTCGACGAATTTTGGCATCAAGGTTTTCAACATTGATGTGAGCAAAGAACCCTTCATTACAGAGGCAGAATTGAAAGGTTATATCCAGGAGGGCCGACAGACAGGAGTGTTTGACGAAGCCGAAGAAGTTATGGTTGATGGTGTTTTCCGCTTTACCGAGCGCAGGGTGGACGCCATCATGACCCCACATACCGAGCTGGATTGGTTGGATCTCAACGATGGGCGCGAGGTGATGGTAAAGGAGATGCTCGAAAGCCCTTACTCGCGGCTGCCAGTCGCGGAAGGGGACCTCGATCGCACCGTTGGAATCGTTAGCGCCAAGGATTTGATGGGCGTTGACCTTTATTCGGACAGTTTTAACTTTAAAGATTACATCAAAGAACCCATGTTTTTCCCTGGAAATATGAAAGCGGTCAAAGCCTTTGAACATTTTCAATCTACTGGTATTCACCAGGCCATGGTGATGGATGAGTTTGGTGGCGTTGAAGGTATGGTTACGCTTTATGATGTGCTTGAGTCGATCGTCGGTGATATTCCAGAGGATGAATACGACACCGAGCCTGAAATCGAAGTCACAGCCCAAGGTTCACTGCTGATGGATGGGCTTGTTCCTGTTGATGTCTTGAAGGAAAGGCTGGGCGTGGTCGAATTACCTGAGGAATATAAGGCGGGCTACCAGACTTTCAGCGGTTTTGTGATGAACCAGATGGGCAAAATCCCCAGAGTCGGCCAACAGTTTGAATGGGACAAATTCACCTTCAAAATTATCGAGATGGATGGTCACCGCGTCAAGCGGGTGGAAATCAGCACAGATGACGACACGCCTCTGGATTAGGATGAAGACCAGCGCGTGTAAATCGCATGTGAAAGCACATGCCCAGCGCTTTCGTCAATGCTAACCAACTCGCCGCTCTCCAACTTTCCTTGGTTGCCTACAATTTGCTCAATCGCCTGATGGGTCACTATTGCTGAAGCGGTGATGGCATATGCGGTCATAACAATAAATTTGGCATCGTTTGCCAGGATGCCATGGCAGGCGTCGATCAGTTCTGGTACTCGCTTGAAGAAATCCCACACCTCTCCGCTGGACCCCCGCCCGAATTTGGGCGGATCCATAACAATTCCATGGTAGGTGTTGCCGCGCCGAGCCTCCCGTTTCACGAACTTAAGCGCGTCTTCCGCGATCCAACGCACCGGCTTATCCTGCAATTTTGAGAGCTTGAGGTTCTGGTTAGCCCAGGTGATGGCGTGCTTGGACGAATCCACATGCGTGACCTCCGCGCCAGCGGCGGCGCCGGCTACTGTGGCAGCGCCGGAATAACCAAACAGGTTCAGCATCCTGAATGGCTTCTTGCTGGCTTCAATCTGGCCTCTGGTCCAGTCCCAATGTGTGGCTTGTTCCGGGAAGATGCCAACATGGCGTGACGAAGAGAGCTGCAATTGGAAATTTAGGTCTTTATAAGCGATCACCCAGTTCTTTTCCATGGGATTGAGGATATTCCACTTTCCGCCGTACTCTTGTTTTTCTTCCACCAGAGTTGCGTTGGCCTTTTTCCACTCGCTTGATGGCAAACTGCGAGGCCAGATCGCCTGGGGGCGCGGGCGGATAAGCAGGTATTTCCCAAAGCGTTCCAAGGTTTTACCGTCACCGCTATCAAGCAGTTGATAATCCTTCCAATTGGGGGAGGAGGTCAGGATAATATTTTTTGGCATATTCATTGCGACTCGCTATCTCAGTTAAGGTTGATAAATCTAAAAATTAAATATACTAGAAAAGACACTACTCCTGCAATCTCAAGAGCCTTTAACCGGAGTGGATGCTTAGAGGGAATAGGGCCCGTTTGAACAGAACGCGCAAATATTAATTGGATGGCCGCCAGCATCAACCAAAGCGCAATAATCCAATAGGGCACAGGCCCCAGCAGCAGGAAGGTGATACCCCCAGAGATGATCAGGATTGAAGAGATCAAAGTCAGCCAAAATTGGGTTGTTTGCTGCTGTGGGCTTGCAGTCCGCGCTTCTTCAAACCCAAAGAGCAGATAAAAACTGGTAATGAAAAGTAAGGGGAAAAAGAGCTCAATAACGGATGGCGGCTGCAGACCAGCCCAGATGCTGTTCAAAAAGAAAAAGGCACTCAAGAAAAAGTTGCGTTGGCTCAGGCTGAGCATGACTCGGTTTGAAAAACGAATGTTGGGGTGATAAAGGGCAACCGTGAATATCACCGCCACTACTAAAAGGATAACATTTACTCGGTTGAGAGCAAATGGGCTGACCAACGCGATGACCAGGCTCAAATAGAGCCCAATACGAGCATTCAAAAGACTGACCTGACCAAGTGAGATGGGGTTTGGTTCATCCCTTGTGGGTGAGAACATATCTTCAGGGGCGTAACTGAGATGTTTATAAGCCTGAGTGAAGGCGAAAAAAGCCAGATTTGAAGTGAGGCTGAGCGCGATTGTGTGGTAAAGAGTCGTATCACCAACCAGGCTCCCCAACAGGCTGCAGAAAAGGACAAATGACAGGCCTGCGGGTAGCCCAAACAATTGCAGATAAGCAAACCTATTTTTCTGTTTCATCCCTGATTCAGTATACCAAAAGCGAGCAATCGGCGAAGAAGACAATCCCAAAAGAGCAAAGTGGCGTTAGAATGGTTTAAGGAAAAGGAGAGCCTATGAGCTTTAACGATTATATCGATAGAAGGTCAAGCGAGAGTTTGAAATGGAACTGTTATCCCAACGATGTTCTGCCTCTTTGGGTGGCGGACACAGATTTTAGAAGTCCACCTGAAGTCATAGACGCGTTGCACCAGCGGGTTGACCACGGCATATTCGGCTATTCGATACCGCCAGAAGGGCTTGACCAGGTGGTTATCGATCGGGTCAAAAGGTTGTATGACTGGGATATCTGCCAAGAGCATATCGCTTACGTTCCAGGTATCGTGACCGGGTTTACGATAATGTTACGGGCATTATGTGAAAAAGGCGATGCTGTTATCTTTCAGTCCCCTGCCTATCCACCTTTCATTGGATCGCCCAAGGCATCCGGGTTGGTTGGCATCCAGAATCCTATGTATCGCGATGACCAGGGCATCTATCGCCTCGATTTCGATCGGTTTGAGCGTCAGATCATCGAAAACAAGGTCAAGGTCTATATCTTATGCAACCCCCAAAACCCGACCGGCAGAGTTTTCTGCAAGGAAGAACTTCAAAAATTGGCTGAAATCTGCCTTCGCCATAATGTGACCATCTGTTCGGATGAAATCCATGGCGACATTATTTTTGACGGACGAAAGCATACTCCAATTGCCTCCTTAGATCCTGAGATCTCCAGGATTACCGCCACCTTTATGGCTCCCAGCAAAACTTACAATATCGCCGGTCTGCATGCCTCGGTTGCAATCATCCCGGATGAAGGTTTGCGGACCACCTATGAACAATACAGGCAATACCTGATTGGCAATCCCAGTCTGCTGGCCTTAGTGGCAGCCAAGGCGGCCTATGAATACGGCAATGGTTGGCTCAGCGAACAAATAGCCTACCTGCAGAGTAATCGGGATTTTATTGATGACGCTATTACTCAGGGAACACTTCCTGGAGTCAGCTGGAGCAAGCCTGAATCGACCTTCCTGGGTTGGCTGGATTGTCATGAACTGCCGGTTGAGGGCGGACTGTTCGAATTCTTTATGGAAAAAGCCAAGGTTTGTTTAAACGACGGCAGTACCTATGGAGAGGGAGGTAAGGGCTTTCTGCGCTTGAATTTTGGCTGCACACAAGCAGTGCTGAAAAATGGCCTGGAAAGAATGTCCTCAGCGATTAGAGATATCTAAAAAATCTCTGATTACATTAATCTTACAACGACCGTTTGAGGGAGCCTCTGCGCCTCAGGGCGGATAAAGCAGCCGTATTTTTTCAATAAGGGCTGGACGCTTTTCATTTTTACGTCACGTCACGGTATTGTGATCTCAGAAGGTTCTGGTGAAAATAAGAAAGCCAGCGCTATGAACTGCACCCCAAAAGTTGGACAATAAATCCAACGGAGGAGGTGCAGTTTTTATGTCCAAGTTTAGTATAGAAGAGAAAATCAGAGCAGTACGATTAATTGAGGTGGGTTCAAGCATCACAAGCATATCCCAAGAGACTGGCATTAGCAGGCAAGTTTTGAGAAACGCTTTGAGGCATTATCAAAGACATGGACCAGAGAGCCTTAGCCATCATAGATATGATTGGACTGCAGAAGAAAAGTTCGCAATTCTGCGACACATGGAAGAGAACCACCTGAGTTTTATAGAAACGAGTATACAATTTGGAATCAAAGGTAGTTCCACTGTGTGGAGTTGGTTCCAAAAATATTTGAGGTGCGGCATGGCAGGATTGGAAGGCAAGAAACGAGGTAGGCCAAAGAAATGGCGGCCGCCGGATGAGACGATGACGCGTGAAG
The DNA here is from genome assembly GCA_041655815.1 of Anaerolineaceae bacterium. Lineage (GTDB taxonomy): Bacteria > Chloroflexota > Anaerolineae > Anaerolineales > Anaerolineaceae > Mesolinea. The sequence goes on along the minus strand of JBBAES010000010.1, from coordinate 16,923 downwards.
AGCAGTTGGAAGCTGAGAACTTGTATCTGCGGGCGGAGAATGCCTACCTAAAAAAATTGAATGCCTTAGTTGCGGAACGGGAAAAGAACGAACAAGAGATCAAGCAGCAGTTGTCTCGCAACTAAGGCCAGAATTTCCTCTTGACCTGCTTCTGAGACTGGCCGAACTCTCCAGAAGTAGTTATTACTATGCTGTTAAACGGCTAAAAGCAGCCCAGAACTATGTTAAGGAACGGGAGGCCATTAGTTTAATCTGCCAGGAACATAAAGGTCGATATGGCTATCGAAGGGTGACCTTGGCGCTTCGCAAGAAGGGCTTCGCAACCAATCACAAACTGGTGATGAAACTGATGAAAGCAGAGGGGTTGACTTGTCAGTTGAGGAAGAAACGTTATCGTTCTTATGCAGGACAGATCGGAAAAGTGGCACCCAATCTACTCAACCGAAACTTCACCTCGATGCAGCCCAACCAAAAGTGGGCTACAGATGTGACTGAATTCAAGTTGTTTGGAAAGCGGCTTTACCTTTCCCCTATTCTGGATCTGTTCAATGGCGAAGTGGTTAGTTACAATTTATCCAGGTCAGCTTCGTTTGAGCTTGTCATGACCATGCTCAAGAAGGCTTTTGTAGCTTTACCTGACAATCTTGGTTTGATCTTGCATTCTGATCAGGGCTGGCATTACCAGATGCGACCTTATCAAAATATGTTGGCAGAAAAAGGTGTCCGACAAAGCATGTCCAGAAAAGGGAACTGTTACGATAATGCGGTAATTGAAAACTTCTTTGGCATGCTCAAAAGCGAATTCTTCAATTCCCAGACTTTTAATTCCATAGAAGACTTTGAGCAAAAGCTCGTAATTTACTTGGATTACTATAATAATGACAGAATCAAGGTTAAACTAAATGGACTGAGCCCTGTGGATTACAGAACTCAGTCCTTTGTTTTTACTTAATTTCCGTCCAACAAACGGGGTGCACTACACTATGGCTGGCTTTTGGGTGTGAGTTGTAAACCCCTTAATCTTGAATTAACTTGACGTCGGCGGCTTGTTTTCCACGTGGGCCGTCCTCAATGGAAAATTCAACTTTCTGCCCTTCTTTCAGACGTTTGAAGCCTTCCATCTGGATAGCAGAAAAATGGACGAAGACATCCTCGCCATCCTCCAAACCAATAAAGCCGTACCCTTTGGGCGCGCTGAACCATTTAATCGTTCCGATTGTTCTTTCTGACATTTGTTACTCTTCTTTCTGTAAAACTAGACTTACCTAAACTAAGGCGATTTAATGTATCACTCTCCCTCATTTCCGTCAAGACTTGGCATTGTTTCTGCCGGTATCATTATTTAGAAGAATTGTGTCTGTTTGAGCATGTTATGCATAATTGTTTGATTATGACCGGCTGGCTATAGGCGAAGGTATAATTAGATGGAAACCAAGGTAGAAGATGTCCAATCAAACAAACCATAGCAATAACCCAAAATATTTGAGCACCAAACAGTATAAAGACTCCGGGAATTTGGCATCCCGCATCCTGATCCATGAAAAATTCAGCACCGGGCAGCAACCCTGGTATGATTTTGTTTATGAAATAGCTGAAATCAAGCCTGATGATACGGTTTTGGAGCTGGGGAGTGGGCCCGCGGCCCTCTGGCGCGCCAATTTGAACCGCCTGCACGAGAATAACCGCATCGTGCTGAGCGATCTTTCCCTGGGAATGCTGAAAGACTCTTCAACCATCCTAACAAAAGACCGACGCTTCCAGTTTGTCTGCATGGATAGCATGTCCATCGCCTTTCCTCCGGCAAGTTTTGATCTGGTTATCGCCAACCATATGCTCTACCACATGCCTTCCGTTTCCCAGGTGATTTCGCAGGCAGCAAAGCTGCTTAAGAGCGGCGGAAAATTCATGGCTGCTACCAATGGACCTGATCACATGGTCGACCTTGACAGGCTGCTTGAAAAATTCTCGCGCCGGCTCGACATACCTCACAGTATGTCAAGCGGCTTCAATCTATTGAACGGGGAAAAACAGCTGAGGGAATTTTTCTCAGAAATCGAACTTCATATCTATTCCAGTGACCTCTGGGTGAAGAACGCGCAACTGCTCACCAATTACGCCTATTCAACCCCTCTCGTAAAAGAAAACATGGGTGATGAGGGAAAGCCGGAGATGACGGCCTTCTTCCAGCGTCGGATAGACCATTACGGTGGAATCTCAATTCGAAAGCAGACCGGGATTTATCTGGCGAAGAATCCTACCGGAAACATCAACGTACAACCGTAACAATTATCGTAAGGACGGATATGGCGACACAATAAAGCGCAAAGCCGATCAAGCTGTGTTTTTTCAGATAGCCTAACAGCCAACGTATCGAAAGATAACCAACCACGCCTGCTATCACGAACCCCAGCAGCAAGGCTGGCAGAAATTCAAGAAAGAACTCGGCTCTCACCAGGTCGATGACAGAAAGCAAGCCAGCAGCCAGCATGATCGGGATCGAGAGCAAGAAAGAATAGCGCGCAGCGGCTTCGCGGTTATAGCCCTTGAAGAGCCCGCCCGAAATAGTTGCGCCGGAGCGAGAGATCCCTGGAAAGATCGCCAGTGCCTGGAAAACCCCGACAAATAGAGCATCCTGCCAGGTCAATTGATCCAGATCTTTTTCTTTCCTTGTCAGGATTTCTGCTAATACCAGCAAGATCGCCGTGCCAAGTAGCAGAATAGCGGTAAGCTGCGGGCTGTTGAAGGCCTCTTCAACGCGGCTCTTAAGCAGCAACCCTGCCAGCCCGGCAGGGATTGTGCCCAGGACGATATACCACCCCAGGCGGCTTTCGCTCTTCTCAAAAGGCGCCTTGTCTTTAATTCCATTGATAGCCGACTGAAAAATGGCGACCAGGTCTCCCCAAAAATAGATGATCACAGCCACCAGGGTGCCCAGCTGCACCAATACGTTGAATACGAAGGCTTTTTCCGGGTCCAGCGTCCAGTTGAACAGGAATGGCACGAAAACCAGGTGAGCGGAAGAAGATATGGGCAGAAATTCGGTCAAACCTTGAACAATGCCCAAGACGACAACTTGAATGAAATTCATGGATGCCTTTCGGGAGTGCGGAGGATGTTTAATCTGGCCATTGCCTGATCGGCGAAGGTCTGCAGTCGCCCCTCAATGGTCGCCTGGCGCAGGTCACGCGCTAACTGCAGCAGCGTGTGCAGGTTGTGGATCGAAAGCAGGGTGGCTGCCAGCATCTCTTTGGCGACGATCAGGTGACGAAGATAGGCACGGGTGAAGATGCGGCAGGTGTAGCAGCTGCACTGTTCGTCGATCGGTCGTTTGTCTTCGGCGAAGGTTGCGTTCATCAGGTTGAGCCGCCCAAACATGGTCATGGCGCTGTTGTGGCGTGCCAGGCGGGTAGGCAGGACGCAGTCGAAAATGTCCACCCCACGCAAAACGCCTTCAATCAGGTCTTCTGGGGTGCCGACACCCATTAAGTAACGTGGCTTTTGGGCTGGGAGGATCGCGTTGACCACCTCAATACTGTGATACATTTCAGTTTTGGTCTCACCAACCGAAAGCCCTCCGATGGCGTGTCCCGGGAAGCCCATGGAGCTGATAGTGCGGGCGGATTGTTCACGCAGGTCGTCAAATATGCCGCCCTGAACAATTCCAAAAAGTGCCTGATCATCCCGTTTTTTGGCTTCAAGGCAGCGCTTCGCCCAGCGATGGGTGCGCTCCATTGCCTGTTCAATATAGGTGCGATTGTTAGGGTCAGCACATTCATCGAAGGCCATGATGATGTCCGCGCCGAGATTTTCCTGGATTTTGATGGAACTCTCTGGAGTCAGACGTTTCATCGATCCGTCGATATGAGACTTGAAAGTGACACCATCTTCATCAACTTTGCGCATATTCTTCAGCGAGAAGACCTGGAAGCCGCCCGAATCGGTCAACATCGGTTGGTGCCATTGCATAAACTCGTGCAGCCCACCCATTCTGGCAACCAGTTCATCTCCGGGTCGTAAAAAAAGGTGGTAGGTGTTAGCCAGAACTAAGATGGCGCCAAGCTCTTCCAATTGGGCAGGGGTGATGGCTTTGACCGTCGCCTGGGTGCCAACAGGAGCAAAGACAGGGGTCTGGAGCGTGCCGTGGGGAGTAGTAAATTCACCTGCCCGGGCGTTGCCGTCTGTTGCGATGATTTTATAATCAAATCTGGTGTTCAAATGGCTGGCAGTTAGATTTTCGTTTTCGTACATATCATCCTTTGAAAAAGCTACCCAATTGTACCTGTATTATCTCCGCACATGTCGTGGTCACATACGTGAAATAATTGTCTTTTTACTGCAGTAGGTGAGTAAAGAATTCCTCTGGATGCGTTATCATTTAAATCGACTGATCGATAGGAAGAGGTGGTGAGTAAAACCACCTCTTATCAAGAAAAGGACTCAACCGAAAGCCGGCATTACGTTTCTTTAGGATAATAAATTTGTTTTAGCAAGATCAGGGTTGCTTCTCCACAACAGAATCCTTTTCCCGACAGTGGTCTAAATATTCTTGAATGCGGTCAAAAGTTTCCTGGCTGATATAGTGTTCAATGCGGCAGGCATCCTCCAGGGCGGTATCCTTGCTGACCCCAATCCAGATAAAGAAATCAACCAGACCGCTATGGCGGTAGTAAATCTCTTCGGCAACCTCGCGTCCTTTGGGCGTGAGAAGGATCAGTTTCCTGTTATTTACTTCCAGGTAGCCACTTTCAACCAGATTTTTGACCTGCTGGCTGACCGTTGGGCGTGAGAACTCTAACTGCCGGGCGATATCGATGGCACGCACGCGATTATTTTTCTTCTCAAGAATGAGAATCGTTTTCAGGTACATCTCTGCGGATTCTTGTAAACTCATGCGCTCCCTCTGCCCATAACAATCTAATAGTAATTTCCATTTTAGCATAAAACCCTTGACAGGAGAGTTAGGTTAGGCTAACATCACTTAAGTTAGGTATGCCTAACTTAAGTATGACCTATTTCTACCGAGCCAACTTTAGAAATAATTACATTTATCAGGTGCCCCTAAAGAGCAAAACTGTACGCTCTGTAAAACGGGAAAAAGAAATAAGTATCAATGGAGAAACCAGACAACTAATGAAGACTTTACGAGATGTTCGCATTGGAGAAACTGTTCGTGTGCTGAAAATTCATGGACAGGGAAATATTCGCCGGAGAGTGATGGACATGGGCATCACCAAAAATGTGGAAATTTTCCTTCGTAAAACTGCGCCTTTTGGGGATCCCATCGAAATAAAAGTACGCGGTTATGAGCTCAGTTTGCGCAAAGACGACGCGAGCATCATCGAAGTTGACTGATCAATTCCATGGCAACCCTTTCTACGTCTGTAACCGTAGCTCTTGCCGGAAATCCTAATTCCGGGAAAACCACACTTTTCAACGCCCTGACAGGTTCAAATCAATATGTTGGTAATTGGCCAGGTGTAACGGTTGAAAAAAAAGAAGGCAGGCTTACCAAAAACCTTAATGTGGTATTGGTAGATCTGCCGGGTATCTACTCGCTCTCAACCAATTCTCTGGAAGAAGAAATCGCGAGAGATTATCTGCTCGAGTCCAGCCCTGACGCGATCATTAATATCGTGGATGGGACCAATCTGGAACGCAATCTTTACCTGACAACTCAGCTGGCAGAATTGGGCATTCCGATGGTGCTGGCAATCAATATGATGGATGAAGTTAAAAAGACTGGCTGCAAAATTGACAGCACCGCTCTCGGCAAAGCCATTGGCTTACCGGTCGTAGAAGTTTCCGCTTTGCATTCGACGCAAATCGATGATCTTGTGAGCGTTGCAATCGAATTGGCACAAGAAACGCGAAAAGTCCCACCTTTACACCGCTTCAGCGGCAGGGTGGAGAATGCTTTAGGGCGTATCGAAGAAGTCGCGCTTAGCGATTTCCCAGAATACATGCGGCGTTGGTGCGCTGTCAAACTTTTCGAACGGAATGAACTAGTGAGTGCAGAATTAGGTCTGCCTAAGGAATCAATCACCTATATCGAGCAAATCATCCAGCAGTGTGAATTGGAGTTCGATGATGATTCTTATGGGATCATTGCGACTGACCGGTACGATTTCATCACAGAGGTTTTGAAGAAAGTTTATGTACGCGGTGAACTTTTGAGATCCAACCGGATTGATCAGATTGTGACCAATCGCTGGTTGGCGCTGCCGATTTTCGCTCTGATAATGGCAGTGGTGTATTATGTCTCGGTAAGCACCGTTGGCGCGGCGATGACTGACTGGACCAATGGGACGCTTTTTGGAGAAATCATCCTTCCCTGGGTGAGCGCTTCTCTGGCAGAATGGAATGTGGCTACCTGGCTTCAGGGTTTGCTGATTAATGGAATCCTTGCCGGGGTGGGTTCGGTTTTAAGCTTTCTGCCGCAGATGGCGGTCTTGTTCATGTTCTTGACAGTAATGGAATTTAGCGGATATATGGCCAGAGTAGCCTTCATCATGGATCGCATTTTCCGAAAGTTTGGGCTCTCGGGAAATAGTTTTATTCCGATGTTAATCAGCAGCGGTTGCAGCGTGCCTGCAATCATGGCGACCCGGACGATTGAGAGCGAACAGGACAGACGCATGACTGTCATTACAACCTCTTTTATTCCGTGTGGTGCCAAGCTGCCGGTAATCGCGATGATCGCCGGAGCGTTCTTTGGAGAAAATGGTTGGGTGGCTTTTGGAGCGTATTTCTTAGGCATAATGGCTGTGGTCGTTTCGGGGCTTATCCTCAAGAAAACACCCTTGTTTCAGGGGGAACCTGAACCTTTCGTGATGGAATTGCCATCTTATCGTTGGCCTTCGTTTAAAAGTGTGATAACCACTACATGGGATAGGGTTTCAGCTTTTGTTAAAAAAGCAGGAACAGTCATATTGTTAGCCACCATGGTCATCTGGTTTGCGACATATTTCGGCTGGTTGGATGGGCGCTTCCAGATGCTGGAAGCAGCGCAGATAGACCACAGCATCATGGCTGCCATTGGCAACTCGGTTGCCTGGCTTTTCAGCCCTCTGGGCTGGGGCGAATGGCGCCCGGTGGTGGCGGCGGTTAGCGGGTTGTTGGCTAAAGAGACGGTGGTGAGCAGTTTTGGTATTTTTTATGGCTTTGCAGAAGTCGCTGAAACAGGACAGGAAATTTGGGGCAATCTGCGAGCTGCATTTGCACCCCTCACTTCAGTATCGTTCCTAATTTTTGTGCTTCTTTCAGCACCATGTGTTGCCGCGATAGGCGCAATTCGTCGGGAAATGAACAGTCCAAGGTGGACTGCCTTCGCTGTTGGGTATATGACTACCTTTGGGTATGGTATCGCTCTTATTGTCTATCAACTGGGGATTTGGTTTCAGGGTAACAGGTTTTCCATAGGAACTGGATTGGCTTTGTTTTTAGTAGGCGGCATGATCTGGATGATATTTAAGCCGTCACCTTATCCGCGGGAAACTTTAACGCCTGAAAAAGTGGGAGCCGAAAGTTGAAATGTTAGCTACGATAATTATCAGCGTTGTATTGGCAGTGATTGTGGGCTTGATCATCTACCGTATCATCAAAAACGCCAAATCAGGTCAAGGTCGTTGCGCCGGGTGTGCTTACGCGCAGACCTGTGGGATTGCGAAGCACTCTTCAACAATAGCAGACTGCGACCGAGCGAAAGAAAAGAGCTGATTCGGCAGAATATTAAGCGGTTGCTTTGGCAGCGCTTCACAACCGTTGCCTTTAGTTAATCTCCAGTCGATCGTGATCGTGTACTTATTAATTTTTCCAAGCAAGTGATATACTCTTATCTCGTGGATATAAATACTTACTCAACCTGGCTGGAAATCGACCTCACCGCCTTGAAGCAAAACGTGGCTGAAGTGATGAAGATGACCGGTCGCGAAGTTATGGCTGTAATTAAGGCTAATGGTTACGGTCACGGCATGCGCCCGATCGCCCAGGCCTGCGTGGCTGGCGGCGCGACCTGGTGTGGCGTTGCCCGCATCGAAGAAGCCCTGGCTTTACGCCGGGCTGGCATCTCCAGCCGAATCCTGGTTTTGGGCTTCACACCGGCCTCCAAGATACCAGATGCGATTGAGCACAACATCACCGTTTCGCTGTTCAACTCAGAGCTGACCCAAACATACCTTGAATATGTTCGCATCCACGGTGGGCTCCTGCGGGCACACGTCAAAGTAGAAACGGGGATGGGCCGTCTGGGCATGCCGATCGAAGTGGTCGCGCCTTTTTTACGGGCTTTGAAAAATTCACCTATTCTGGTGGAAGGCATTTTTACCCATTTTGCCAAGGCCGATGAGCCTGATTCCGATTCTACGCCTGGCCAGATCAAAATTTTCGACCAACTTTTGGCCGATCTCGACGAACAGGGGTTGAAGCCGGAAACAGTTCACGCAGCCAACTCAGCAGCGATCCTCAATTTTCCCTCATCCTATTACAATTTAGTCCGCCCCGGCGACCTGCTATTGGGGATGTCGCCTGTCAAAGGAAAACCACTGCCGGCTCAATTTAAGCCAATCCTGACCTGGAAGGCCAGGCTAATTTCTGTCCGTACGTTTCCAGCGGGGCATGGCATCAGCTATGGTTCCGCCTACGTCACCAGCAAAGAGGAACGTATCGGCGTTATGCCAATTGGCTACGGTGACGGCTTCCGACGTGTTGACGGTCAACAGGTCTTGGTTGATGGCAAACGGGTTAATATCGTTGGGCGGGTATGCATGGACCAATGCATGCTGCAGCTGGATGAAGTTCCCGAAGCCAAAGCTGGCGATGAAATTGTGCTGGTTGGTCGGCAGGGGAATGAATTCATAAGTATTGATGAGGTAGCCCAACGCTGGAATACAATCAATTACGAAGTCGTTTGTGGGCTAGCAGAAAGATTACCCCGAATCTATGGTGAATAATGACTGATCTGATCCTGGCTGAATTTCATTCGCATTCTAACTACTCTCCAGATAGCCTTTCGACGCTTGAGCAAATCATTAAAACTTGCCGGGCGAAAGGTATCGGCAAGATTGCCATCACTGACCACGGTCGCATGGCTGGTTCTGTGAAAGCACACGAGATGGCACCAGATTTAGTAGTTGTCAGTGAAGAGATTCTGACCGATGAGGGAGAGATTTTGGGTTACTTCATGACCGAAGAAATTCCGGACGGTCTGCCGCCTTTGGAAGTGGTGAAACGGCTGCAGGATCAGGGTGCCTTCATCAGTGTTGCCCATCCCTTCGACCCTTGGCGGGGCTGTTTCTGGAAACCAGGAACATTAGAAATGTTAGTTCCATATCTGGATGGCGTGGAAGCCTTCAACGCGCGCTGTTTTGATCAATCCTATAATGAACAAGCCGGCGCTTTTGCCAGTGAGCATGGTCTGAATTGGATGGTTGGATCGGACGCTCACACTTTGCCGGAAATTGGACGGGCGGTTTTGGAATTGCCGAATTTCAATTCAGCGGAAGAACTGCGACAGGCGGTAAAGTCGGCAACATTTTCAGGGGAATTATCCAGCAAAATCGTTCATTTGCACTCCACCGTTGCAAAAATCGTCAATAAATTTCGAAAGCGATAATCTAACAAGCAGACCCCATTCTGTTAGCCATTTCTTTGGCGATCCTAAGGTGTGACCCCCTGGAGCGTATCGAATAGCTATGCCAACAAAGAACTGATCAACCAGATTGCCAGCAGTAAAAAGACAACTGCCATGCCGATCTTGACTGCTCCGGCATGTTTCTTCAGAAAAGCTGTGAATTGTTTTGAGGTCGTCCCATAGAAGGCTAAAATGAAAACGATGATCAGCGGGACGATGAACATCAAGTTGTACAACACCAGGAAGAACACCGCCTGTGCGCGCATCTCCGGGATAGTGCTCATTGAAATAATCACAGGCAGGTAAATCTGACCTGTACAGGCTAATTCCAAAATCGAAACAACCAACCCTACAAAGAAGGCACTTAAAAAGTAGCTGCTCGATTTACGTCCTTCTCTCACGGTGGCGTTGATACGCTTTCGGAGAGGTTCGGGCAGCTTGAGCGCCATATCGTCCAGGTCGCCACCACGAGTCTTGAAATAATCTCGAATACTAAAGAATGCCAGGACCAGACAGAAAATCGCGGTCAGGCCGTAGACGACCTTGCTCAGAACATTCATATATTCTTTGACCAGGTCCAGGACTTTATAAAATCCAAAACCAACGGCGAGGTAAGCTATAAACACGCCCAGTGTGAAACTGGCGCCAGTCAGAAGGATTTCTTTTCCTTTTCGCCCGCTGAGTGACAGGTAGGAAACGAAGAAAATGATGGTTGCAAAGGCACAGGGATTGAGACCATCAACCAGCCCAGCCAATACAACCGCGATCCAACCCAACTTCTCGAAGCGTTCCATCAGAGTCTGGCTGCCTTCATCCGGGTTATATTCGTTCCAAAATTTAGTTGAGCCTGTGGACGCCATATTTGCCAGAACGGGCTCAATCGTTTGCGGGTGGATTTCTTGTTCACCGATCCAGGCGTAATCACCGATGAAAACTGCAGGGGTATGGATATCGTCTGTTCGCCCCACCCGTTCTGCCATCCAGGCTGCCAGTCCAGCTTCATCGTAGATATTGATTTCCTGGATGATCAACTGCGGATATTTCCCTTGCAGGTAAGCAAGGTCAGCTTCCGAACGAGTGCATTCCTTACAGCCAGTCTGATAAAAATAAGCCACATAAATGGGGTCATCGGCAATGCAGGCATCTGGATTATCGATGGTACATGCATCTATAGGGGTATCGTCAGGCTGCGGCGTGGAGACGACCAGCTGATCGAAATCGACCCCTGCGATCACAGGCAGCGGAATTGGATCGCCCTGGATGCCTTGTTCGATCAGCCCGCGCAATTGTGCAATAGTTTCCTCTTCACCAGCCAAAACTTGCTGACCAACAATTACAACGGGAAGGTCACGGCTGTCGGCTGATGTTTGCAATTGTTCTTCGGTTGCCAGTAATGCTTCATAGTTCCGGGGCACGCCTAATTCGATCAGCCTGAAGTTGATTTCACCAGGATATTCATTTTGAAGGGGTATGATGATTTCTTCGATAACCTTCAGACAGTGGCTGCAACTGTTAGAGTAAAAATAGAGCACCTGGACGCGAGCATTGCTCACCTCCGTTGTGTTTGTGCTTATCCCGGGGCCTACACCCTGAGGTTGGTATGGCGACGCACTGACGGGTCTAACAAAGAAAGCCAGCAAGAGAATCAATAAAAGCGACAGGTTTCTGATTTTCTTGATAATTCTGGTTGTTTTTTTTGCCATAACTGAAAAACTATCCTTATCTTTTATTGCCAAAATCATATCGTGCCTATTCTAACACGATAGCGTAACGATATTGTTTCGCGGATTTTCAGGCGATTTCGATTTCAATCAATGGGAAACGGCTCTCAGAAAAGAGTTTCTTCAGAAAGGCTTTTTGGTTATCTTCCAATCCATCCAGCACCATCCGCACGTGAAAATCCCCGTTCTTGGAGGTCGTGTTGACGGTTTTGAGGATATTGCCGCCGGCTTCTGAGATCAAACCGGCAAGGTAAGCCAGCCCTCCCGGGCGGTTGGAAGTGTTGTTTCCATAGACCTGGATCGAGGTCCAGCGTAAAGCAGAGCTGGATATTCCAGACAGCGACATCGCGTTTTCAACTTCATCCAGGAAGATGGAGCCGCCGCCAATAGCAGCGTACAGATCGTCCAGGTTAGCACAGGCAAGCAGACCGAGCATGGATTCGAGACGATTGGGTTCCAGGGAGGCTACATCGCTGAGGTCAAGGATTCCTTGCCTGATCAAAATGGAATGGATCTTCTTCTGCCCTTCCTTACTGGCGGCTTTCAGGTTAACTCTTGCCAGGACGTTGCGGAGTAAGCGAGCGGTAGTCGGGCCGCAGTGGTTCAGCCAATCTGGATCAGGTTGCTTGTGTGGGCCGTCACTGACCACTTCGACGACATCTCCAGGGTTGAGGTTGTCGTAAATGTGGCGTTCCTCTCCGTTTACCAGCACTTTATGGATTTTATCCAGGTAATATTCCTGTATTGCCGCAACTCCATCGAGGACTGTGCTTCCTTCTTCCAGGAAACGGGTTCCACCATAAGTAGTCAGGATCTGTACTGGTCGGTATCGGCTGATGTCCTTGTTATTGTTGATCGCATAAATGATTCCCCAGGTGTTTTCACCTTCCATCTCCTCTGTGGCGATAGCGATTTCGATAGCGCCGGTACCCGGAAGGTAAGCGGTCACTTGCAATGCCCGGTAGCCATTTTGTGGAGATGCAATGTAGTCATCGAAGCGATCTTGATCGAGGTTACGCTGGAAATATTTATTCACCCTTGCCAGCAGGCGGTAACAGGGCATTTCGTCTTTGCCACTAACCAGCATACGGAAACTGACAATGTCATTTACAGCAGAAAAATCCTCAAGAGAAGTGCGATGGTTGAGCGCCATCCTTTGAAGTTTATCCCAGGCTTGCCAGTAGCCGTTAACCGTAAAGTTGATCTGGCCGTCGATCCCCTCGGATTCCATAATCGCGCCCAGTTCACCCAGGTAATAGCGGATAAAGTTGAGATTGAGGCGAGGGTCAGCATCGATTTTGGCTTTGACTGTCAAAAAAGGATCCGGTTCAGCATAGGGGAAGGCCATGTCTTCGATCCAACGTCGCCAACGATAACAATTCAGAATTCCGGCCAGCTTGCCATAGGCGCGGATAGCTTCGTTTGCCTTGGCCCACTGTTTGGCCGGCGGTTGGTATTGGAGTGTCATCATATTGTGGGATTTGTCTGCCAGCTTAATCACGAAAACCGCCGGGTCGCGAAACATGGCAATTTTTCGCAGAGTTTCCAATTCCCTGCTGGAGCCGTCGCGCGGATTACTGATTTTTGTGAGACCATCAATGATATGAGCGACTTCGCCACCAAGTTCACCAGGAAAAAGTTCTTTGATCTCTTCTAAAGTTTCGCCCTGGTCTTCGACAGTGTCATGGAGCAGGGCGGCTATGGTCCAGGATTCGATGTTGACCAGCTTGTCAACGAAGGCCGCAATCCAGGCGCAGTGAGTTTCAAAATAGGGTTCACCAGAAAGTCGCTTCTGACCGGCATGGACTTTCTCGCCCCACTCATAGGCGCGTTGGATCGCTTCCGTGCGGGGAACGAACGGGCCTACGTTAAAATCATCCGTAATGGGGGGGCGAATCTCTGAGACGTTCATGACACGAACCAAGGCACTGCTCCTCTCTGTCCAGACAAAAATGGACTATCGTTTTATTATATCGTAAGCTCATATCGTTGGGGGAAAAGATGCTTAAATACTTAGCGCTTCAGGAAGAGGATCAAGGCAATCTGAAGCGCGGCTGCCAATCCGTAAATAATCCAAAAATAATTCTTCCTGGTCTTGTGATGGAAGGCTTTCATGCCAACCAGACCGCCAATCGCTCCACCGAAAGCGCCCAGTGCGAGCAAAACCCGTTCAGGCACACGCCATCCATGGTGTGTAGCTTGATACTTATCATAGCCAAGCAGCAGAAAAGTAATCAGACTTATTGGGATGAGCAGACGTTCCATATTTTCAACCAATTTTCGCTATCAGCAGGGAAATTATAGCGTATGATTGGATAGATGGAGCTTGGATGGATCAAATTCAACGTCTGATTCCACTTGAGGCGGTGGAAACCGAGATTACCGTCGTCAACTCACGGTTTATTGTTAGTCTGGCGCCGGTTAACAGCGTCGAAGATGCACGCGACTTCATTTTTGAAATTAAGAAGCGCTACCCGGATGCCAGCCATCACGTCCCTGCCTTCGTGATTGGGCATGGGAAAAGCATTATTGCTCATTGCAGTGATGACGGCGAGCCTTCGGGCACGGCGGGCAGACCCGCCCTGGCCGTCCTGCAAGGAAGCGGGCTCGGCAATGTGGTGGTGGTTGTAACCCGATACTTCGGAGGAACAAAACTGGGTACTGGCGGGTTGGTCAAGGCTTATGGAGATGCTGTTCGGGAAGTGCTCAAACAGGTCAAGTTTGCAACACTGCTGCCTACAACCACACTGGTGCTTGTGACGCCTTACCGGTTATATGACCAGGTTGTGCGGCTGATGGAATCTCACGACGCTGTGGTACTGGAGACTGAATTTCTCGAAGATGTGATCGTGACTTTGAGGCTCAAGGACGAAGAGGTGCAGGCATTTACCAACATGCTTGGCAATCTCAGTTCCGGGCAGGTCGAACCGATTGTGGTGGATCAAAACCCTGAAAGTGTCTTTCCGTTAGACTGACTTAATAGAGTTGCTGCTGAGCCGTATACAATTTGTAATAAAGACCCTTTTCTGCCAGTAATTCAGCGTGCGTACCTTCTTCTACAATTCTCGAACCTTCCAAGGCGACAATTTTGTCGGCATTACGTACGGTTGAGAGCCTGTGAGCGATGATGATGGTTGTTCGTCCTTCGATCAGACGGTCAAGCGCTTGCTGGATCAGCAATTCGGTTTCGGTGTCAACCGACGAAGTGGCTTCATCCAGTATCAGAATTGGGCTGTTTTTCAAGACGGCCCGGGCAATAGAAAGGCGCTGTTTTTGTCCACCAGAAAGTTTGACGCCGCGTTCGCCGATAAGCGAGTCATAACCGTTGGGCATGTGATCAATAAACTCGGCCGCATTGGCAATTTTGGCTGCCTGGATAACTTCTTCTTCCGTAGCATCAGGCCTACCAAACAGGATGTTATCGCGGATAGTTCCGTGGAAAAGGAAAACATCCTGCAACACCATGCTGACCGATTGATGCAGTTGGTCGAGGTCAATCTCCCGCACGTCTACGCCATCGATGCTGACTGCGCCGCTGACCACATCATAAAAACGCGGGATCAGGCTTACCAAGGTGGTCTTGCCTACACCCGTAGGCCCAACCAGGGCAACAGTCCCGCCTGCGGGGATATCGAGGTTGATGTCCACGAGCACTTCTTCACCCTCAACATAATGAAAATTGACGTCCTTAAACTGGATGCCGCCCTGAATAGGTTCGGTGAAGATGTGAGGCTCGGCCGGGGAGGCAATTTCGGGAGACACTGTCAGAATTTCTGCAATTCGCTCGAAGCCAGCCAAAGATTCCTGAATAGCTTCCATAGAGTTGCCCAGACTGCGAACGGGCGTGTAAAAACTGTCGAGGTACAGGAAAAACGCGACCAGGTTGGCGATGGAAAGCGTGCCGGCGATTGCCATGCGGGCACCAAAGAAAATAATGAGCAGCTGACCGATACCGGCTGCAAAGTCAAAGATGGGGTTGAAAATTGCCATCAATTTCAACGCACGCAGGTTTTTATTCAACACTAACTGGATGCTGTTGTCTACTCGCAATAGTTCATCTTCCTCACGGGCAAAGGCCTTTACTTCCCTAATGCCTGAAAGGCTGTCGTTGAGCACGGCGTTCAGCTCTCCAACCGAATGTTGACGGTTTCTAAAGGCCGGGCGGACCAGTTTGCTGTAACCGATCACTGCAATGATGATCAAGGGAATAGGAATAAGCGTCAACAGAGTGAGCCTAACGTTCATGGAAAGCAAAATAACGGTCACCCCAATCAATGTGATGGTGTTGACTATGATGTCAGGCAGTGCGTGCGCAATCATTCGTTCAAATAGATCTGTGTCGTTGATAATTCGTGACATCAGCTGACCGGTTTGCTTGTCCTCATAAAAACGCAAAGATAGCTTTTGGATATGCTCGTACACCAGGCGGCGTGCGTCCGAAACGACTCCCCAGCCAGCTTTATGCGCGGCATAAGAACGTGTAAACTGCATGAGGGCGCGTGCGATGAAAATTATCAGTGCGATGATCGAAATGCGAGTGATAAAGTCAATCGTACCCTGGTCGAGTGGTTGGGTTGTCAGGCGATCTATAAGCAAACGGATGATCCAGGGAATAACCAGTTGGGCCGCAACTAAGCCCAACATGGTAAATGTGGTAAGTAAGATCAATTTCCAATATTTTTTGGCAAGTTTGCCCAGCAAGCTAAAGGGTTTCACTGTTAATTTCCTTGTTTGAGTGAGATGATGACTGTGGCATTGTTGCCCCAGCGGGGGATTGGTATTCCCCAGGCTCTGCGAAATTGCTGATCTTCCATCCAAAACAGTCCTGTTCCGGCGTTTACCCAGGAGTTGATAAAACCCCAGGGAGTGTGAGTTTCACCGCTGAAGTGTTCGGGGTCGTAAGCCGCGAAGAGCATGGTGTGACCGCTGGCACTTTTAACCGCGTTGTAATTCTTTGGCAGATCCTTGTAATAGATCGCAGGCGAATTCCCGTACCACCAGTAGATTGTGACCAGGCTGGTAATGTCTTCGGACTGGGCGGTTGCCCGTAGAACCTCTGGGCTGAGGTGCACTAATTTCGCTTTTAACGGGAGGTTGTGTTTTTTCGCGAGAAAACGCAGCAAGCGTACTTGCAGCGGAGGCGTGATGCCCGATTTTGGCGCCAGCCGGTAGAAGCGCCCATGCCACCAGAGGTGGTTGACCTCATCAATGGTCTCCTGAAGGTCGAGTTTGACTTCTGTCAGCAGTTCAATGGCTGCAACCATGGAGTGCACAGCGCAATCGTTCCCGATTTGAAGTGTTTGCAACCTGGCAAGTTTGGTTTCTGGCATTGCTCGCAGGCTGGTCTTTTTCATGATGACAATTTTACTATCTAATCAACCACTGCTGCTTGAACAAGCAGTTTTTGTAACTATGACCCCAAAGAGAGATCTTTAGGATGAAAACTTTCTCATCTGTAAGGTACTGAGCCAGCAGATGGTATCCACTCCAGTCACCGAGTTGGACAGCGATATTGTCCAAAAGGATAGGAGGAACGAATCTGATTTTAGCATCTAAATCAGGAGAATTGGAAGC
>JBBAES010000009.1:0-23108 GCA_041655815.1 Anaerolineaceae bacterium | reverse complement strand
CTCTATTGAACGGCAAAGACGGCAGACGGACCAGGAACTCAACCTGGCTCGCAGGATCCAAAAAACCTTTCTGCCGGATAAACTGCCTGAAATCCAAGGTTATCAGCTTGCTGTAGAATGGAAGACCGCCCGACAGGTCGGCGGCGATTTTTACGACATTTTCAAGCTTGGTGAAGACAAATATGGCCTGACCGTTGCGGATGTCTCCGATAAGGGGCTGCCAGCCTCACTTTATATGACCGTTTCACGAACACTCTTGAGAGCAGTTTCAGGTGAATTCACCTCGCCCGCTCTGGCACTGGAGCGAGTTAACCAGCTTATCCAGTTAGACTCGGCCCAGTCGTTTTTTGTCACACTGGTTTACGCCATCCTGGACACCAGAAGCGGAGAGCTGACTTACGCAATCGCGGGTCACAACCCGCCCTTTGTCCTCGATCCGCATCAGCAAACTGCCACCCTGCTCCCAAGAGGCGGCATGGCGCTGGGGCTGTTAGAGCCGATTTCGCTCCAGGATGCACACCTGAAATTGCTGCCAGGACAGTCAATTATTTTATACACTGACGGCGTTAGTGAACCCCCAAATCCTGATGGCAAGGAGTATGGGCAGGAACATTTGGCAGAATTGCTCGGATCAGTTGCAAGTCGGGAACCCGAAGAAATTATTGCGGCTCTTTTGGAGGATTTGGAGGTCTTCCAGGAAGGTGGTATTTTTGAAGACGATCGCACAGTGCTGGTGTTAAAGCGGCTTTAATTACTGGCACACCAAAACAGGAACCTGACAAACCTCGAGCACGTGATCAAGGATAGAGCTGAATATTCGCCCCAATATGCCGGTGCTTTTGTAGCCGCCCATCATCACTGTGGAAATCGAATATTTCTCGACTAGTTCGGGTAGCTTAATTAACAATTCCTCGCCTGTCAGGTCAATCTGGTGATAATGCAAATTTAAGGCAGAAAGATAACCTTCGACAAAATCGATTGCTTCCTCGCTGGTTTTGTCCGAGTTGTCAAGCCAGACGATATGAAGCTCGCAATCATATCGCGCAGCGTAGTAAGCCGCGATGAAAAAGGCTTCACGGCTTTTTTCACTCTCATCGTAGACCAATAGTATGCGGCTGACACGTGCCGCCAAATCCTTGACGAACATCACCGGCCGCCGGCTGCTCTGCAATAGGGTGATCACTCCTGAAGAGATCCGTTCGAACAACGAACCTCCTGGCGGATAGCTCAGCTTCACCACTACCAGGTCGCTGAGAAGGCTGTATTTCTGTAAGGTTGGGCTGACATCCCCAGAGACCCTCAAAAACCGTCCTTGCATCTGACGCTGATTGAGTTGTTGATAAAATCTGTTTTCCAGATCCGCTTCTGTTTCGACGGTAGCTAAATCGGATTCAGTTTTCACATGCAGACCGATAATGCTCCCGTCGCTGCAACGGTTCATCAGCATGGCCTGTTCCTGAGCCAACATGGTGGAATCGCTATGGCTGACCGCAACCAGGATATCCCGGAAGAGACAGTCAGGATAGCCTTCCAATTCACCGGTCAACAACTTATCCAGTTCACGATCGGCAACAGAACCTGTGGTTGTGGTTTGCTTACCTTCCTGGTTTGCGACAAAATCGACAACATTTTCGGTCTGAAAGGCTGTCCCATACTCTTCCTGAAGAGCCGTCTGCTGGTCAAGCACCCAAAGATACAAGTCGGTTACAGTAAACTCGTTAAATTCATGACGTAGGCCAGATTCTTCAATGATCTTGACTACCGGAGAGTAGACACGGTCATACCAGTCGATCGCTGCTTCATCGAATGGGACTTCCCGGTTCAGGTTTGTGCCCATGTAATATTGGTGGACGTTGATATGTTCTTTCAGAAGTGGATAGTTTTCAATGCGCTTCAGGGTCAGGTCTATCCCTGGCAATATCCGGTCAAGATGGGTATCTTCCAAGAAGTCAGCCTGGGCGGCTTTTTCGGCCAACTCCTCCAGTGTGAACGAGCTGGACAATGGCACCTTGGTTTTCACTTCGGTCACATACGCCTCGACGGTATCCAGACCCATCTCTTTGGCAATTGAAATACGATGATTGCCGTCCAGGACAAAGTAAGCCTCCCCGATTTTGTAGAGCGATACCGGGGGCAGCCCTTTAGCATAGGGGCTTGTCATTGCCGTTTTTACATTTGCCCAGCGGGACTGGTTGGCCTCGCTGAGCGGTCTGAATTTTCGGTCAAAATCGGCTGTGCGGTTGACGCTGCCAACAATGTTTGCCAGTGGAACTTCGATCAGCCCAAGATCTTTTTGGCTAACCGCTCTTAGTTTTGAGGACACCTCTTGATAAGGCAGTAGATCTAAAGATTCACCACGGATACCTGACCAAAACCGATCCATCGCTGCCTTGCTGCGCAGTCGGTGAAAGTCATCCAGTGCTTTTCGATAAGTCGTGACATCTTCGTGCATAGTAAGTTGATTTTACTCCAGAGCTACGGCACCCACTTGCCGAGTCGATGCAACCCAAAAGTTCAGCTGGTCTTTAGGCACAAGTTGAGGTTCAGTCAGTTTCGAATCGGCGGGCTTCCATTTCTTTGAAACTTAATGAATCCCTACGGAATCAGAATCCCAGCCACCGCTGGCAGGACCAGAATGGACGGGTTCCATGCTATAATTTTTTACGCTCGAAAGGCGAAAACAGACTCACATGAGCAAACTAACCACCCTGAAACCAATCGATTACCTGTTGATCGGTCATATCACTTCAGATCTGCAGCCGGATGGTTCCAGTAAACTTGGTGGCACAGCTAGTTTCTCGGGTCTTACCGCTCATAAACTTGGGCACGAGGTCGGCTTGCTCACCAGTTACGGAGACGACGCTGAGATTTCTGCACTCTCCGCCTTGCAAGTCTGCAATGCGAACCCGGGGCAAACCACCTGTTTCAAAAACATCTCAACACCAGACGGACGCAGGCAATACTGTTACCAACAAGGCTCAACACTTAGTTTCGCTGATGTCCCAATTGCCTGGCGTAAGGCACCAATCCTCCATCTCGGTCCGGTCGTGAATGAGATAAACCCTGACCTTTTCGATGGTTTTGAAGACAGTATGATCTGCAGCACACCTCAGGGTATGCTCAGAGCCATTGCCGAGGACGGCAGGGTTACTTTCCGCGACTTTCCGGATAAGGAACGCCTGCTTCCTAAGACCCAGGCAGTCGTGCTCTCATTTGAGGACCTGCAAGGTGACCAACAGTTAATTGATGAATACGCAAAGCTATGCCAGTTATTAGTGATAACTGAAAACAAGGATGGCGCAAGGGTATACTGGAAAGATGAGGTGCGCAGTTTCAGCGCACCGGCAAAGGCCTTGGTAGAGGATACTGGAGCCGGGGACATATTTGCCGCCTGTTTCTTCCATCGTTTGTTCAAAACTCGCGATCCCTGGGAGGCTGCTCGTTTCGCCGTAGAGCTCTCATCCAACTCGGTAACCAGGCGTTATCTGGACAGCGTACCCCGCCAGGAAGAAATTGAGTACGCGGATACAGGTTATCTGAATGGGTAAGATATACACGATTGTCAATCAAAAAGGTGGCGTTGGCAAAACCACAACCACCATAAACCTGGGTGCCTACCTGGGACAGTTTGACCAAAAAGTGCTTCTGGTCGATCTTGACCCTCAGGCTAACGCGACTTCATGCCTTGGAGTCGACCATAACAAGGTCCAAAGTGGCACTTATGAAGTTTTGATAGGTGAAAAGAAGGCCAGTGAAGCATTGTTGCGAAATAATACCTTCAAGCTCGACTTGCTTCCTTCTACGCCCAATCTCTCAGGAGCTGAAATTGAGCTGATTGACATGCCCTCGCGTGACCGTTTATTGAGGGAGCGACTGGAAGTTCTTGAGAGCCGCTATGATTACATTCTGATCGACTGTCCACCTTCGCTGGGACTGTTGACCTTGAACGGACTGATTGCCGCCAAAGACGGACTCATCATTCCGGTTCAGGCAGAATATCTTGCCCTGGAAGGATTGGGTCAGCTAACACGCACCCTTGACCGTATCCGGGGCAGCCTGTTTGCGGAATTGCAGATAAGGGGCGTGATAATCACGATGTATGATGCCCGAACGAATCTTTCCGCAGATGTAAAGGGAGAAGTACATAAATTTTTCCCCTCCAAAGTATTTGAAAATTTCATTCCCCGCAGCATTCGGCTTGCCGAAGCGCCTTCATTCGGGATGCCAATTTCCGTTTACGCGCCATCCTCAAGTGGAGCACAAGCTTATCGGAATCTGGCGCTGGAATTATTAACGGGGGATGGGGTCAAACCAGACCCTGGTCAGGAGTAAACTATGGCAAAAAAAAGTGGGTTAGGCCGTGGACTGGATGCACTCATCCCAGGTTGGCAGGAAACACCGATCAGCCGCCCTGGCGATAAGGTAATACAGGTTCCCATCGCCAACATCAGTCCCAATCCTCATCAACCTCGGCAGCAATTCGGCAGCGATGGGCTTGAAGAATTAGCGGGCTCTATCCGTGAGCATGGCATTATTCAGCCATTGATCCTGATTCCTGGTGACGATGAGAACGACTACACGCTCATTGCCGGTGAGCGCAGACTGCGCGCGGCGAAGTTGGCCGGCCTCAGCGAAGTCCCTGTGATTGTACGCAGTGCTACCGAGCAGGAGCAGCTGGAGTTCGCGATTATTGAAAATGTCCAGCGTGAAGATCTTAACCCGCTGGAAAGGGCAAGGGCTTATCAAAATCTGCTGGATGGTTTTTCACTCACTCATGACGACATCGCTCGCCGAGTCGGCAAGAGCCGGGTTTCGGTCACCAACACACTGCGCTTGCTCAATTTGCCCAACATTGCCCAGCAGGCACTCCAGTCCGGTGCTATTACGGAAGGTCATGCCCGGGCGCTCCTGGGGCTTGCTAACCTTCGCGCGATTGAAGCCGCTCTTGATTCGGTCGTTTCTCTGAACCTGAATGTCCGCCAGACGGAAGCATTGGTAACCAAACTGGCAGGAAAAACCCCGCGGTCAGCCAAACCGACACCGCGGTCGCCTGAAATTGAAGATCTCGAGAATAAGCTCAGGCAATTTTTCCATACCAGGGTTAACCTGACCAAAGGTTCTCGCGGAGGGACAATCAGCATTTCCTTCTATTCGGACGAAGAACTCAATTCCATTCTCGACTCGTTAGGGATTAATGAGTAAAGGTATTCTGTTTACCAACACAAGCTTTTGTGCCCGTACCCTGCAACAAGCCAACGCCTTGCTCGTTGAGGAAGGACGTATTGGCTTCGTGGGCAAGCTTGAGCAAGCCCGGGAGATCGCGACCGGCACTTATGAAGAAGTCGACCTGGCCTGCAAGACCATCTTACCGGGCCTGTGCGACTTTCATCTGCACTTCGGCTATACAGCCGAGAAGCTCGACGCAGTGGATTGTGAAACAGACACACTGGATGAGTGTTTAAGAAGGGTGGCGATCAAGGCAAAAAACACGCCAGCGGGGGAATGGATCATCGGCTATGGCTGGAATCATAACGTCTGGCAACCGGCAGAGTATGGCAGCGCCAAACTTCTTGACCAAGTCACCACTGCCCACCCCATCCTGCTCCACGCCAAATCTCTACACGCGTCCTGGGTCAACACTATGGCTATGCGCAAGGCGGGCATATCACACTTAACGCCAGATCCAGGTAGTGGCGTGATCCTGCGGGATGAAAACGGGTCTCCAACCGGAATTTTGCTCGAGAATGCCACCGCTTTGATTTCTTCATGTATTCCTCAACCAAATACGGAACAGACCGCCCAAAAGTTATTGAGAGCGCAAAGCCATTTCCATAGCCTTGGTCTTACCGCGGTGCACGATTTTGACCGATTCGACACTGCTGAAGCGCTGCTTTTGCTTGCTGAACGCGATGAACTCAAATTGCGGGTGAGCAAGAACCTTCCATCAGAAGAGATCGACAAGGTGGTTGAAGGTAACTGGCGGGAAAGACTGTCTCATCCTCCTTTTCTGAAACCGGGCTGGCTGAAGATTTTTGCCGATGGTGCCCTTGGGCCCCAAAGCGCAGCCCTACTCGCCCCCTATGAGGGTACACAAAACCAGGGCATGCTACTTCTCAGCTCTGCAGAGCTGCTGGAATTGGGGAAAAAAGCAGGAGCCGCCGGCTGGCCGCTGAGCGTCCATGCGATTGGAGACAGGGCTGTCAGAGAAGTCTTGGATAGTTTTGCCTTGCTCAGACAACACGAGCGTGATCACGGATATCCGCGCCTACCTCACCGCCTTGAGCATATTCAGCTGATTGAACCAACCGACCTTCTCCTAATGAAGGAACAGGACATCATCGCTTCAGTTCAACCTATTCACGCCACATCCGACATGTTCACTGCTCAGCATTACTGGGGTGGGCGTTGCGAGCATGCCTATGCCTATCAGAGCATGTTTGCACATCAGATTGACGTGCGCTTTGGCTCTGACGCACCAGTGGAAACAGCCGATCCCTTCAAAGGGCTTCACGCTGCCGTGACCCGCCGTAGGGCGGATGGGCAGCCTGGCCCGCAAGGCTGGTATCCAGAACAACGGGTTAGTTTTGATCAAGCCCTGAAAGCTTACACTCAACCATTGCCAGGCAATGGTGAAGTTGATCTGCTGCAAGCCGGGATGCCAGCTGACATGATTGTGCTCGAACAAGATCCTTCCACTCTCAACCCTGACGAGCTGGCTGACCTGAAGCCTTTGGTTACCGTGGTGGCAGGTGAAATTGTCTACAGCAGGTGACCGGTTGCCTTCGAACATTTATTCTGGGAGCCAATGTGACCAGGACGACTTACTAAATTTTGTCAACGGGCCTCAGTTAGCTTACGAACACCTGGACTGGTTTCCAAGCCATTCTCGTCTCAGTTCAGAATCCACCTTCTGCCTTTGGTCATCAGACCAGTTGCAGGCTGTTCTATCGGTAGCACCTGAGACACAGGATTTTGCCTGGCTGCGCTTCTTTTTTACCCGGCGGGATGGCAATCACAACCCAAATTTCAGTGTGTTGTTCAAACACGCCCGGGATTGGTTGGGCAGCCAAGGCGTCTCTAAGCTCTACAGCCTGTCGCACAGAGACTGGTTTGAAAGGCTGCTGATTGATAACGGTTTCAAGGCTGAAACGCAACTGATTTCTCTGGTTACGGGGCAGATTTCAGGAACTCCCCCAAAACTGGAGTCAAAGGTTGTAATCAGACCGTTGCACTCGAACGACCTGCCCGAAATTGGTGCCCTGGATAAGGTTTGTTTTTCGCCACCCTGGCAGCTTAACGAGGCGGGGTTGGAAAAATGCTACATCTCAGGCGAATATTCCAGCCTGGGGTCCATAAATGGGAAACCTGTCGCCTATCAGGTAACCACACGTCTTTTTGATCGTCTTCACCTTGCCCGCCTGGCTGTCCATCCCCAGGCAAGAGGTCGTGGCATTGCCAGGGCATTGCTCTTTGACCTGTCCGCCCATTTCGAAGGCAGCAATGTCGAAGCTATCGGCGTCAACACACAGGTTGACAACCAGGCCTCGCTCAAATTGTATTCTTCATTGGGGTTTAAGCAAGATGGCCCGTTGATTCCAGTATACAGTTTTGACCTTTCCTGAGTTTTTAAGCGGCTATAATTGCTGAACTTATTATCAAAGGAGTTTTCTATGACCACACCGAGAATCCAACGGGAATTATTGAAAGAGCAGCGCGAACAGCAGAAAAAAAAGACCGCCATAACTATTCTTATGGTAATAGGAGTTGTTGCGCTTGCCTTAGTATTGTTATATTTTATTCCACGCAGAAAAGCCGATGGTCCTTCTGTGGGTAACCCCGAGGCTCCTGTCAAGGTCGACCAGTTTTCTAATTTCACCTGCTCCCATTGCCAGAACTTCGCCTTAGAGGCCGAGTCAGATTTCGTCAAAGACTATGTAGACACAGGCAAAGTCTATCTTACTTACTATAACTATCAATTCCAGGAAGACGCATCAAACCAGGCAGCTGAAGCGACTCACTGCGCGGGGGAGCAAAACAAATTTTGGGAATACAAAAAACTGGTTTTCCAAAATGCTCGTTTCGCGGGGGGATTCGCTGACGAAAGTCTGTCCAATTACGCCAAGGATCTGGGTTTAGATTTGAATCAGTTTGAGGCTTGCCTGCAAAGTGACCGCCAACTGAAGGTTATCAATGATGGCAGACAATATGGTCAGGTGTTGGGTGTAAATGCCACGCCCACATTCGCGGTCAACGGTAAGCTATTCTATTCGAATGAATTGCGAGAGGCTGTCGAGGCAGCATTGGCAAATCGGGAAATTAGCAGATAGCGGGGTATCGCGGCAGGTCCTCATCCACTCTGGGACTGAATGCGCAGATAAAACGGATAACTCGCCCTTTAGCTAATAAGCGATGCCTAACAAGTTCAGGATTAATACGATCAAGACCACCAAAAACAAGGCCGGCAGGAAACTCCCTGTCCGGATCTTCTTGATTTGCAGCATGTTACTGATGGCAATCCCGATCAATATGACACCACCGGTGGCGGTCATCTCGGCGACTACAGCCTCACTGAAACCCTGCCCGATCCAACCTGAAAGCAAACTGATACTGCCCTGGTAAATCAGAACGATCAGGGCTGAGAACATGACCCCCACGCCCAATGTTGAGGCGAAGGCGATGGACATGATCCCATCTAATAGCGATTTAATCGCCAGCATTTCAAAATTCCCGCTGATGCCGTCCTGAATTGAGCCCAGTATCGCCATGGGTCCGATACAAAAAAGCAGTGAGGCTGTGACAAAACCGGTCACAAATCTCTGAGGTTCCCCAGAAAGATTTGGGTTCCAGGAAGCAAGTTTTTGCTGAATTCGTTCACCCAACCCATTCAAACCCTCTTCAATCTTAAGTAATTCTCCCAGGATCGTTCCTAAAACCATGGCAAACAGCGGAATAAAAATGTTATGGGTTTGTCCAAAGAGGGATACGCCATAAGCCAGGGTGAACAAACCCATGGCGGAAATGAGTGTCTGTCGGATCTTCTCCGGAATGCGGTTGCGAGCCAGAAGCCCAATCAGACTGCCTGCGATTATCACGGCGACGTTGATGAAAGTTCCTGTCAACCGGACTTACTCCGTGGTTTGGTCGGTAAACTTCAAGATGAGCAGGTAACACAGACTGCTCAGACGATTAAGATATTGCCGCGCGTTGGGCACCTCAACCTCCAGCTGGTCATAGGCAGCGTTCATCTCACGTTCAGCACGCCGGATAATTGCCCTGGCGAGGTCTAAGGCTCCGGTTGCTTGGTTGTCGCCGGGGAAAATGAATCGGTTCGGCATTTCAACCATCAAACGCTGGTTTCCAATTTCGCTCTCGATCTTAACCAACTCTTGGGCAAAGAAGCCAGGATCTTTCGGCAGCATCTTTTCGGTACCGATGCGGGCTGTAAAGGCCATCAGAGCAGAAAGCGCTTGCTGGCAACTGGCCAAAATCAAACGGTCATCTTCGTCGGGTAAGGCGGATTTTGCCAGGCTCAAGGCGGCGCTGGCTTCATCGATGGCTCCCAACAATTGGATGCGTAAATCCGTCTTGCTGACGCTGTGCTCGCCAATCAAATCGGTAAAACCAATCGGGTTTTTTGCTTTTTCTGCGTTCATGGCTGGCAGCTGCCTTTCAGACTCACGGGGATTAAACTATTCTACGCCAGTACGGATATACCATTCCTGAACGTTGTTGAAACGGTCAGCAGGGTTGTAAACCGGACCAAAACTGAGGTCATTGATTGAATCCTTCACGGCGTAGTTGTATACCGGGTAAAAAAGAGGTAAGGAAGGCAAATCTTCTTCAAACAGTACCTGGAAGTTGCGATAAAGCCTCGTTCGCATCTCGATATTTGGTGTCTGTCGGGCTTGCTCGAGGTAACTGCTGGCAGTGGTGTTGGACCACTGGGCGTAGTTCTGGCCATTTTCAATCTGCGACTCAGCCCAAAACTGGTATGGGTCAGGGTCGGGTGTGTCGGACAGGTCTAAATCAACCAGGGCCATCTGATAATTGCGGCTCTCAAGGTTGGCAATAACCTGGTCATAGGGCAGCGGTGTAACGGTGACTCCAATGCCAATTTTTTTCCAATTTTGCCGCAAAATTTCGGCCATAGCAGTATGCTTGGGGTCATCCGGCACCAGCAAATTCAGCTCGATAGGAGCTCCATCGCTGAAGAAACGTCCGTCTTCGCCTGAAGTCAACGCCATTCCCGCCAGTATTTGCCTGGCGCCGTCAGGGTCATATCGAAGGGCTGTTTGTTCAGGGTAAAACGCCCAGTTGCCCGGCATAATCGGCCCCTGCGCAAAGATACCCTGACCGTTGATCACATCATCGATCATCATTTGCCTGTTCACGCCTGCCATCAGTGCTTTTCGGAAGTCAACACTCTGCAAAATGTGGACATTAGGATTGTTCAGGTTGAGAAAGACAATACAAAGTTTAGGTTGTCGACTGGAATACAGGTTCAAACCGGTTTGATTGAGTACGGTCTCCATGTCCTGGTTGCGAATTTTAGAAAGCCCATCCACCTCGCCTGCCTGGTACGCATCCAACGCGCTTTTTTCATCGCTGTAGTAACGAAAATGAATTTCGTCAATAAAAGGCCTGCCTTCGTAGTAGTATTCGAAAGAAGTCAGGTTAACACCGGTGATTAGGCCATTGTCAGTTTCAAGAGAATCAAAGCGATATGGGCCTGAACCAACCGGGTTAAGGTTGAATGGATGATCAACCAGGCCGTCCATAGAGAGGTTTCCCAGCAAATGGGAAGGCAGAACCTGGAAACTCAGGTAGTCCATGAAAGGCGCGAATGCGACCGGAAGTGAGAATTCGAGCCCTGAATCAGAAATCTTGCTGACGATCACCTGGCTCCAAAATTCCTGCAAACTTGAGGGAATGAGCGCGCTCTGACTTTGTAAGAGTGAGATTGTGTAGATTACATCTTCGGCAGTAACCGGATTGCCGTCATGCCAGACAGCATCTGTACGCAGATTTACTGAATAGACAGCCCCATCCGCCGATACATTCCAGCTTTGGGCAAGGTCGCCCACCGGCAAACCTCGGGCATCAAAACGGATCAAACTACTGAACAGCAGGCGGTCGATATCACGATCGGGTTGATTGAAATGATCCAGCATCGGATTGAGCCGCATAATCGAGCCCACCAGTGCCTCGGTATAACTCCCACCACTGATAGGGTTCGGGGTTTCCGCTACTTCTTCCTGGGGTGTCTGTTGTTGAAAAAACAAGACCATACCCACCAACAAACCTGTGATCAGGACTATCAGCAGTTGCCAGCGAAATTTTTGCATAAACAGTAAAGACAACTCACAGATTGAGTGAGTCGTCTTTTTTCTCCATGATTATCTGTGAATGGCTTTGCAATTGTAAAGGATATTTACCCCGATACAATAACACTGACCAAAGCCAGAACAAGGAAAGTGGCGCTCAAAGAAATTGTGATGTAAAACATCACTTTGTCAATGCCGCGCCTCTTGGTATACACTCCACCCGTATCGCCTCCGGCGAGACCACCAAGTCCAATGCCTTTGCTCTGCACCAAGATGCTGGCGATCAACGCCAGGGAAATAATAATAATTGCAATATTTAAGATCATTGAATACTCAACCTCCAGGTTATAACAGGTAGATTATACTCTGTCCATCCAATCCGTCAAATTATCAGAAAGATAATTATACCTTTTCTTAGCATAATTGAGGTTTAATTTCGGTATGCTGTTTTCTGGGTGGTATCAGAGCGGTCAAATAACGCAAAAAATCCTCTATTCAAGCTACAACTTCCCTCTAACTCAAAACCAGGCGGTATAATTTTGCTTAGTATTATTATGGAAGAACTCATTGTCGCCCTTCACATGCATACCCGCTACTCAGATGGTAACGGATTGCACAAAGACCTGGCAGAAGCCGGGCTGGATGCCGGCGTGGATGTTTTGATGGTCACAGATCATAACGTGCTGGTACAGGGTCTGGACGGTTACCACAAGCGCGGTAAGCAGCGTCTTTTGATGCTGGTCGGTGAAGAAATTCACGATCAGACTTTGCCAGAGGGTGGTAATCACCTGCTGGTTTTCGGACATAACCAGGAGCTCGTGCGCTACGCGACGTCGCCCCAAAAACTGATTGACCAGGCCAACGCAGTTGGCGCGCTGACCTTCATTGCCCACCCGATTGACGATCCAATGCCGGCTTTCAAGGAGGGCGATTTCAGCTGGCATGACTGGTCCGTTAAGGGCTACACCGGCATCGAGTTGTGGAATCAGATGAGCGAGTTTAAAACACGTTCCCAGACGCTGCCCAAAGCCGCGCTGCATGCTCTCTTGCCTCAGTTTATGAACCAGGGTCCTATTGAGAGGACTTTGAATTTGTGGGACCAACTTTTGCTCAGCTCCAACAAACCCGTGGTCGCGGTTGCTGGCGTGGATGCCCATAATCTCGATTACAAATATGGGCCCCTGCGTGTCAAGGTTTATCCTTATGCCTTTCAGTTCAAGTCGTTCAGGACCCATATCTTGACGCCGGATAAGTTAACCGGCGAGATCAATAGCGATCGTACCATGATCCTGGATGCCTTACGAAAAGGACATGCGTTTTGCGCTTACGATTTACCCCATTCGACCAGCGGTTTCCGATTTAATTGCAACACAAACGAGGGAACTTTCGTGATGGGAGATAAAGTGCGGGCGGAGGATGGGCTCACTTTCCAGGTTCGCCTGCCCATCCGTACTCATGTTCGCCTGCTAAAAGACGGGGTTTTGCTCAAGGAGCACCGTGATCGTGAAGTCCTGACTCACTTGACTAAGGAACCCGGCGTTTATCGGGTGGAAGTCTACATCGACTATCTCAATCGACACCGGGGTTGGATTTTTAGCAATCCCATTTATGCGGTCTGAGGTGGTGGTTTCGCCAAAGCCGTAGTATATCCTTGGCAGGTGAAGAACTTAGTTCCCCAGGCATGATTTTCACTGCGAGACCGCGTCAGTTTCTGCACCATCACCATCAAGATCGTAAAAGCTTAAATCAACAACGCCTGTTCAAAGGTATAATTGCCCCGAGGTCGTAGTGCGAAATTTATTGCAGAGCATCGAAGACAAATTGCGTTATCTTCTGGAAGAAAAGCTGGACAGGCTGATTTTTCCAGGTGTCTCCAGCTCTCTCAGTTACACGCTGATCGAGCTAATTGAGAAGGAAATCGAGACCCAGGAAGGCAGATGTGAAAAGTGCATGCCCGACTTGATCACGATTAAGGTCTCTTCCGAGCGCTGGGATGCCTGGCAGGAGTCACTTCCACTACTTGACGAGGTCTCGGGTGCCCTCGAAGAAACCTGGAACGAGCAGGGCTTTGAGGTAAAAGCAAAACCAGCCATACAGCTAATACAATCACCTCAACTCACCAGTAACCAAATAAAAGTGGAGATTGATTATTCCACTGTAGACGAATACACCTCACGCCAAACCAGCTTACAGAAAATTACGCGAGATCCTGTCGAAGCAAATTTGCCCAAAGACGCCTGCCTTATCATCGCAGACCAAGAAACACACTACCTGACAAAACCAATTATCAACATCGGACGCCGGTCGACCAACGACATCGTCTTAAATGACCCGTTGGTCTCGCGCGACCACATTCAGTTGCGTGCGGATAACGGACGCTACTACCTGTTTGACCTGGGTTCCAAGGCCGGAACAACTGTCAATAATTTCCCTGCCAGCAATGTAGCCCTCAAACCAGGGGATGTCATCCAGGTTGGTAAGTCAAGGATGATCTACAACCAGTGGATCAACCCTGCCGTCTCCAAACCGACCCGTAGCATTTTCGAAGGGACGGAATGAACGCGGTAACCGGACTGGTTTTGCGTATTCTCCTTTTTATCAGCCTGTATGCCTTCCTGGGTGTGGCTGTCTGGCTGCTCTGGAAGAGCATCACCGGATCCAGGCTCAGGGGTGGCACTATCGCAATACCGACATTAACGCTGGCTACAACCATGGGAGAAGAGCAAGTTATTCAAACCTTCACCAGCTCAGACGTCCTGGTCGGTCGCAATCCCGATTGTGACCTGGTTTTGCAGGATGAAACCGTCTCAGGTCGCCACGGTCGCCTGACATATCACCTGAATCAGTGGTGGTACGAGGACCTGAAATCGACCAATGGCTCCTGGCTGGATGATCTGAAGATTGAGGAACCAATCGTCATCAAGGATAACGATTCAATTTACTGTGGCGACGCAGTCTTTAAAATCTATATCAAACCATTGGATTAACAGAAAGCGAGGCGCAAAGTATGTCTGGATACGCATTTGGAATTATCGGAGGTTCCGGGCTCTACGGATTTGAAGGTTTTGAAAACGTTGAAACCCTTGATCTTGACACCCCCTTCGGCAAACCCTCATCACCCATAGTAACCGGCACGATTCATGGGAAAAAGCTGGCCTTCTTGGCAAGGCATGGTATTGGTCACATATACAGCCCGACTGAGGTAAATTATCGGGCCAACATTTGGGCTTTCAAAATGCTTGGTATCGATAAAATCATCAGCGTGAGCGCGGTCGGTTCCTTGCGAGAAGATTATGCGCCAGGCGACATCATCGTTCCTGACCAGCTCTTCGACTTCACCAAGAATCGCGAGCGCAGCTTCTTTGGCAATGGACTGGTAATCCACATCAGCTCCGCGGACCCCTTCTGCCCAACTTTGAGCAAACAGTTGCTTGAAGCGTTGAAAGAAGAGGGAGCCAATGTGCACGAAGGCGGCACGTTTGTTACCATCGAAGGGCCACGTTTTTCCACCCGCGGCGAATCCAACACTTTCCGTAAGTTAGATTTTTCATTGGTGGGTATGACTGCCTCTCCAGAAGCTTACCTGGCACGCGAAGCGGAAATCCATTATGCTACCATGGCTCACGTGACAGACTATGACAGTTGGCACGAAACAGAAGAGGCAGTAACTGTAGACATGGTGATCAACACCTTGAAGAAAAATACCCTTGTCGCCCAAAAAAGCCTGGTTCGCCTGGTGGACATTCTGGCAGCCGAAGAAGGCCAGGCTAACAAGTGCGCTTGCGATGAAGCGCTCAAGTACGCCTTTATCACCAACCCAGACTATATGGATCCGGCAATGAAGACTAAATTGTCGCTCCTGGTAGGTAAGTACCTGGAATAAGCTTGAAAACCTCAACTCGAATGCAGACCAAATCGCATCCACCGATGCTTCTGTTGGTTTGTATCACTCTCTTTTTCTATGCGTCTGCCCTGGCTTTAGCCAATGGCACCCGTCTGCATAGCGAAACCCTGTTGATCAGTGTTGAATATTTTGTTCCCTTTGCAGTCTGGCTGATTGGCACGTTGGTAGTCCAACGCACCATCCAAAGAAAGCTTCCCAACCGCGATCCATGGGTCTTCCCAACCACTGCCGCGCTAACCGGCCTGGGGTTGCTGACTGTCTGGCGGCTTTCACCTGACCTGGGGCTGAAGCAGTCACTATGGTACCTGGTAGGGTCTGGGCTCTTTCTGCTTGCCCTAAATACCCCCGATCTGATTAAAATCCTTAAGAATTACAAATATGTCTGGCTGCTTTTAGGCCTCATTTTAATCGGACTGACTTTTGTCGTGGGCGTCAACCCGACGGGCAGCGGTCAGCGACTCTGGCTTAAAGTGGTCGACATCTATATTCAACCTTCCGAGCCGCTCAAGTTGCTCCTGATCATTTACCTTGCCGCCTTTTTCGCAGACCAAATCCGCCCTAACATCAGTTGGATCAGCTCGGTTTTCCCAACTTTGGTTGTAATGGTTTTCGCGGGGCTGCTCTTGGTGGCCCAACGCGATTTGGGAACCGCCAGCCTGTTCATCAGTCTGTATATTTTGATGCTGACAGTAACGACCCAACGGCAGCGCCTGCTGTGGATTATTCCCGCGCTTGCGACTGTGGCTGGCACCATTGGCTACTTTGCATTTGATGTGGTCAAAACCCGAGTCGATATTTGGATCAACCCCTGGCTGCAGGCGAGTGGAAATGCCTGGCAGCTCGCGCAGGCACAGATCGCGATCGCAACCGGTGGGTTAACTGGCACCGGTCCGGGCCTGGGCAGCCCGCGATTCGTTCCTGTTGCCGTCTCGGATTTTATCTTCACAGCGATTGGGGAAGAATTGGGCCTGCTCGGAACCAGCGCGGTGATGCTCTTGCTCCTGCTGTTGGTAATGCGCGGGATAAATATCGCTCTCTCGAGTAAAACAACTTTCGGACGCTACCTGGCTTTCGGCATAGCAGCTTACTTCGCGCTGCAATCCACCTTCATCATCGGCGGCAACCTTGGGTTGTTACCGTTAACCGGCGTGACTCTGCCGTTTCTATCTTATGGGGGTTCTTCGCTGGTTACAAACATGGTTGCGATCGTTTTGTTATTGCGAATAAGCACAGAAACAAGCGCGCAGGAACAATCCGAGAAAGTGCGAAGTCCTTATCGATGGGTCACAGCCATTTTCGCGGCCAGCTTCATCCTGACCATTGCCTGGAATGGCTACCTGGCCTTCCCTCATCAGGATGAGCTGATCGCCAGGGCAGAAAACCCACGTTGGGCGGTCTATGATCGCTATTCTCCACGGGGAG
Organism: Anaerolineaceae bacterium; assembly: GCA_041655815.1. Taxonomy (GTDB): domain Bacteria; phylum Chloroflexota; class Anaerolineae; order Anaerolineales; family Anaerolineaceae; genus Mesolinea. The sequence goes on along the minus strand of JBBAES010000009.1, from coordinate 6,458 downwards.
AGATGTTTGCCCTCTCCGGAGAGAAGCTGGTTGAAGTGCGCGGAGAGCCAGGCAATTATGAATTATGGGTTAACCAGCCGCAACTTTCCAACACTTTAGGCTACGCGCACCCAGCCTATGGTCAGGTCGGACTGCAAAGCTCCCAATACCCTCTTTTGCGAGGCTACGCCGGCATTCCCATGGAAGAACTCTGGCAGCACGAGTTGCTCTACAACCAACCCCCTCCGGGACTGGACATCAAACTCAACGTTAATTTAGCACTGCAAAGAAAAGCCGATGAATTACTTGGCGACCATAAGGGTGCGATCGTACTGGTGAACGCGCAAACCGGTGAGATTTACGCAATTGCTTCTCACCCAAGTTTTGACGCCAACACGCTCTCCGAATCATGGGATAGCCTTATGGAACGAACTGATGCGCCTCTGCTCAATCGTGCCACACAGGGTTCGTACCCATTGGGTTCGCTTGCAAATACTGTGGCATTGGGAAGTCTCCTGCAAAGTCAACATGCCCTGGACTTCCCCTCACTTCAAAGTCGTTTTGCGCTGGACCCCTTTTGTTACCGCGCCATGCAGGACGCCCAAGGTCCGCTGAATGCTTTTCAATATGGTTGTGAGAGTGTGACAGAATCCATATTAAACACCACCAACCCGGCTAACCTGCTGGCAGACCTGCATGCTTTCGGTTTGTTCACAGCACCAGATCTTGCCATCCAGACAGCCCAGCCCTCACCCGCTCTCACGGTTGAGCAGCTGGATGAAAACCCACTCATGGTCAGGGAAATCAACGTCAGCCCGGTGCAGATGGCTATGGTGGCGGCAACGATTACTAATGACGGAATCCGCCCCTCACCAGCCCTGGTAAATTCTTACCAAACCCGTGCGGGTATTTGGCAGGCACTTAATCAGTCAGCTTCTAAAACGGAGGTCTTGACTCAGACCCAGGTCGCAGGCATCCGGGCAGAACTTCTGTCAAACCAACAGAAAATCTGGTATCAAATCGGTCACGCCCTGATCAACCAGACCGAACCCCTGACCTGGTACATCGGTGGAACCACACCGGGGTCGATTTCAACACCACTGGCGATCGCAGTGGCAATCGAAGAGAACGCCCCCGGGCTTGCAATAACTATCGGTGAGACGCTGTTGAATTTATTGGCTGCGAAATAATTTTTCTGAAGAAGAATATTTTCCAAGCCCAGTATGGCTCACCGCAACCGCAGGAAGTGGCGTTTGCCAACCTGGAGCACCTGACCAGGCTTCAACTCTACACCCGCATCGCTAACCGTTTCACCATCCAGTTTTACGCCTTGTTGGTCGATCAGGCGGCGTGCCTGGCTGCGAGAGCCAGCCATCTTTTCTGATGCCATAATATCGATCAAATTGTCCTCTTCTCCCAACTGGTATTCCGGAATATCGTCCGGGATGTTTCCTTTCTGGAAGGTAGTAACAAATTGGTCTTGCGCGATCCCAGCCGCTTCTTCACCATAAAAGACGCTGGTAATCCCAAAGGCAAGCTGCATCTTTGCGTCACGAGGATGCAAACTGTTTGTAGTTAAGCCGTTTTCGAATGAATGCAGCTTTTCTGGCGTCCACTCTGTTGCCAATCGGGCGTATATTGGCATGGCCTTATCGGGAATGCTCATCACTTTTCCATACATATCTTCAGCACTGGTGTTGAGTGGGATGTGGTTGCCGAGTGACTTGCTCATGCGAATTTCGCCGTCGGTGCCCGGCAAAATGCCAAGCACAATGCCGATATTGGGTTTCCGATCCAGATGAGCCATCAGTTTTCGCGCGGCAGTCATGATGTTGAACAACTGGTCCGACCCGCCAATCTGTACATCGGCGTTCATGTGGTAGGCGTCATAGCCCTGCATGATGGCATAGAAGAATTCGTGCAGGTAGATTGGCTCGTTCTTATCAAAGCGCTGATGGAAGTTATCTCTCCCTAAAAATTGCTGGACAGTGAAATTCGAAGCCAAATCGATCAGGTCTGTCATGGTCAGGTCCTGGAGCCACTCGTGGTTGTAGAGAATCTCAGTTTTTTTCGGGTCCAGAATGCGGAAAGCCTGCTCCGCGTAGGTGTGTCCGTATTCCATCACCTGGTCGTAGGTCAGTTGGGCACGCAATTTATCTTTATCCGAAGGGTCGCCGATCATGGCAGTAAAAGATCCGATCACAAACAAGACCTGATGCCCAAGCTCCTGGAATTGACGTAATTTCCGCATGGTCACAGTATGACCGAGATGAAGGTCAGTGGAGGTTGGGTCGTAGCCGCAATAGACACGCAGAGGGCGGCCGCTTTTTTCGGATTCGACCAGGCGCTCCCGCAATTCAATTGCCATCGTCTCGGCGATGGTGGCATCGCCGAAGTCGGCTCCCTGCATCAGGTATTCAACTTGTTCGTCAATATTCATTATGCTTCTTCTCCATCAGGTCGTCTATTGACCATCTTGCTTTTAGCTTAAGTGTTGCTGAATTTTACCACCGCAATCGAGGCTACAGGCATCACCGATGAAATAAAAACGCCCCACTGCTAAGCGGGGCGTGTAAGACAAAAAAATTATCAAGACGTTGGCTCGTCGTCGTCTTCGGGTTTTTCTCCGAAGTATTCGTCGCGGATCTCTGGCAGTTCTTCGTCGTCAAGATCGGGCAGATGTTCTTTAGTCCAATCCTGTGGTTCTTCAAGCAGGCTTTCGGAAAGCAAATCTTCTTCAGCTGCAGTTAATTCCTCAGTCTCGTCTGGGATTTCATCATCATCGATAAGAGGGAGAATTTCCTCTTCAGTCTCAGCCAACTCCTCTTCTGCTTCAACTTCTTCGGATCCCGGTTCCTCTCCTTCATGCAGAATGTCTTCATCCAGGATGATCTTCGATTCGTCTTGGTCAGACTTTTGCCCATTTACAGGGTGTTCTTTTCGAGCCAGGCTATCTGACCAGATAGTATGGCGAAGAATGAGAATGATCAGTGCCAGTACGCCAATGACCAGCATTGAAGTCTGATTGACATTGATTCCGTTTACGGGTGAAGGATCAAGACGTAAAAATTCCAGGAAAAACCTGGCAGTTGAGTACCAGATCAGATAACCAAAGAAAATGTCTCCTTTGTAGAGCTTGTCCCGATACTTTTGGTCGATCCAAATTAAGATCAACGCTCCCGCCAGCGTTAAAAGGCTTTCATAAAGGAAAAGCGGGTGATACTTTTCGACATGTTCAAATCCCGCGATTCGATATCGGGGGTCAATGGTGATCGCCCAAGGCAAATCTGTCGGACGACCGTAAACTTCCTGGTTAATAAAATTCCCCCAACGACCGACCGCTTGTCCAATTAACAATCCCGGGGCGATGAAATCTGCCCACTGCCAGAAATTGAGTTTCCTGGCTTTGGTGTAGATGATTAAAGCCAACGCGCCGCCAATGACCCCACCGGGGATTCCAAGCCCACCATTCCACATCTTTAGTATCTCGATTGGATTCTTGAGGTAGTTTTCGGTCGTTACTCCTTGGGCGATGTTAGAGGCTGAAGGAGTAAAGACGTGCCAGATTCGCGCACCGATAATTCCCGCAATCAACAACCATGGAAGCATATCGATAATGATCTCGCTGTCTTCTCCATGTTTCTTTGCTTGTCGGGCTGCCAGCCAGGCACCTGCAATTGCACCAATAATAATCAAAATGGCATAAAAACGTATGGTTAACGGACCGATATTAAATCCTTGAGGCATAAGTTTCCTTTCCAGACCAGAGTGGTCTACTCAGCGTTCGTTTGTTTCCAAACCCAGGCGATCCGTTGAACAGCGGTTATATTCGCCAATACGGCAATTATACCAACGGAAAAGATTGGTCTGCCAATTAGTAGACCGATAATCAGGATAAAAGATCGCTCAATCCGTGTAAGAACACCGACTTTTGCTTTCAGGTCCAGCCCTTCTGCCCGGGCACGGGTGTATGAGACCAAAACCGAGCCCATTGCAGCCAAAAACGTCAGCACAACACCCAGTCGATCGGACTGATTGAAAAAGTAAATGATTAAAGCTCCAAGCAGGATCAGCTCATCATAGCGGTCGGTCACAGAGTCAAAAAAAGCGCCGAAACGACTGGTATTTCCCTGCAGGCGCGCCATAGCCCCGTCGACAGCATCAAGTGGAGCCATGAGTGCAGCAAGCAAACCTCCCCATTGCAAGTACCCGTAAATGATCAGGGTCGCCGCGCCGATGTTTCCAAGCAGCCCCAGCAGCGTAATGTGATTAGGAGTGAGACCCAGCCTCAAAAACCGCCCTGCCAGCCAGTCCAGTGGTTTCTGAAAAGTCCTTCGCAGGAAAGACTCAAAGTCGCTTTTCCCGGTTTTGGTTTCACTCATTCTTCAACCGCGTTTTCTGTGTCATCAGACTCCGGAATCAGAATTTCCCGCTCTTTGCGGGCACCAGTTGGAGGTCCCAAAACTCCCCGTGATTCCAATTGGTCGATCAGCCATGCCGCGCGAGGATAGCCAAGCCGTAAATGCCTCTGCAGATAGGAGGCGCTTGCACGCCGCTTGACACGGACAAGCTCTGTCGCCTGTCGAATCAGTCCCTCATCCCCATCATCTTCTTGTTGGCTTTGAACTTCCTCTTCCCAGGGGACTTCTTCTTCTACAGTTGCATTTCCAACCGTGTCAGTTGGTCTGGACGCTTCGCTTTTTTTGCCTTTGTCAGTTTCTGGCAACTCCAATGTCATCGAAGCACGCCGGTCCAGTTGCACTTGCTTTTGCCACCAGGCGATCACCTTGCGGATTTCATGGTCTAAAACCATCACCCCTTGAGCCCGCTGAGGGTGCCCGACCTCCGGATGAAGGAAAAGCAGATCGCCTTTCCCCAGTAGCGTTTCCGCGCCGCTATAGTCGAGAATAACACGTGAGTCTACTGATGACGCGACGGTAAAGGCAATTCTGGTAGGGAAGTTTGCCTTGATTACACCGGTGACAACATCGGTGCTGGGCCGCTGGGTAGCAACCACAAGGTGGATGCCAACCGCCCGTGATTTTTGAGCAAGTCGCACAATGGCATGTTCAGTTTCATCGGGCGCGCTGAGCATGAGGTCAGCCAGTTCATCAATCAGCAGCACAATTCTGGGCATGCGCGGCTTGCCGAGTTTGTCCATCTTCTGGTTATAGGTTTCAAGATTGCGGGCATGGACAATTTCGAGCAAACGATAGCGGTTATCCATTTCGGTAGTGGCCCACCTCAAAACAGCCATGATGCGCTCTATGTTGGTTTCGACCTCACCGAGCAGGTGAGGTAGACCGTTGAAGCGCTTCAGCTCGACCATTTTGGGGTCAACCATGACCAGTTTCAAATCGTCTGGGTGATTATTCATCACCAGTGCAGTTGTCAGCGCAGCAATGCAGACCGATTTGCCTGAATTGGTGGTTCCCGCGATCATCAGATGAGGCATGCTGGCCAGATCTGAAATTATCGGCTGACCTGAAACACCTCTTCCCAAAGGAATGCTCAACGGGGACTTCATCTGAGTAAACTCAGGCGATTCCAACAGGGGTTTGAGGCGCACGACAGTGTGCTCACTGTTTGGCACTTCCACGCCCACATAAGATTCGCCGGGAACAGGCGCTTCGATTCTTAATCGTTCAGCTTTCAAAGCCAGGGCCAGGTCTTTGGAGAGACCTGAAATTTGAGAAATGCGTACTTTTTGCTTCTCTTCCGTGTTTCCCTTATCAAAGTAGCCCGGTTCAACAGCATATTGGGTAACTGTTGGCCCAACCCGATAACCGATCACCTTGGCAGGCACGCCAAAGTCGCCCAGGGTCTTCTCAAGCATGGCGGCGTTCATGTTAATTGTGCCCTGGTTGGCAACGACGATTTTTTCCTGGTCGAGCAGGCTGAGCGGAGGCAACTGTTCTGGTCGAGGTTTTTGTATAACTTCTTTTGCCGGTTTGTTATTATCATTCAGGTCGCCTTGACGGAAAGCCAATGGAAGCTCCATCTGAGGGGTTGGCTTGGCGCCTTGTCTAGTTCTCAGCCGAACAGTTTGAGTCTCTTTTGGGTTAACCTGGATTGTGTCATTCCCGCCAACCGATGTCTCTTCATCAAGGGAAATTTGTGGGTAAGCCTGATAGTGGCTCATCTCACCTTTTGCCCAGCGCTCGATCCGGGAGGAAAGGCGGAATCCCAAAAGCAACAGGATCAGCGCAATCACCCCCAGCAAGATCCCTGTCGGTAGATTTCCGATCAAGCTGCGCAGAGGATAAGCCAGGCCAAAGCCAACAATGCCGCCAGCACTGCTGCCTGAATTGATCCGAAATACAGAGTCGTTAGCGAAAGCTGAAAAAACACCCAAGAGCAGAAACAGCCCCAGCTCTACCATCAGCAGACGCCCAACATTCAAGCTCTCAGGCGGGTTTTTTCTCCAGAGCAACAAGACCCAGCCGCCCAGAAAAACGGCTAATGCGACTAAAAACCTC
>JBBAES010000008.1:0-23415 GCA_041655815.1 Anaerolineaceae bacterium | reverse complement strand
CTTCAGTGTTTTTCAGCCAGCTTCCATGATAAAAATCCCCCTGGCCTTGGTCATCCTGAAGATCCTCGAGGTTCGCGGTGATACGGTTGAGGATATCCACAATTACGGCATTGGACGGAATTTCAGTGATCTATTGGAAGCCATGGTTGTTCGCAGTGAAGAGGCAGCCACGATAACCCTCGAGACTTTTGCCCGGCAATACAACCGGCTGAGAAATTATTTATATTACTGGGGGTTGAAACATACCACCTTCGACCCTCGCCGCAGTACTGTTGAAGACCTGTTACTGTCATTGGAACTGATCGACCAGCAAAGTTTGCTCACCGAAGAGCTCAACGATTACCTGCACGAATTGATGAGCACCCAAACCGAAAATGATCAAATCCTTCTGGGGGTAATGTCCACTCAACTGCCAGAGTGCGTGTTCTATAACAAACGTGGGACGCTGCTGAACCCGACCATTGTGTCTGATATGGGCATTTTGAAATGCGGCGATCAGAGCTGGTATGTGGTGGTCGCTGGAACCCCCGCGTTTGATTCCTCAACTACCTTTGAGGATATCCAGAGCTCAATAGAGGAATTTGGAATGATTTTTGCCAGTCATGTGCTCCTGCAGTTGAACCAAAACTGAGCCGATGCGTGTCTGTCAAAGGCAACAAACATAACTGCTGCGGAGACAACCCTCACTCGATACTACTCCCATCGTGCTTGTAACTTGTCCGCCGGCAAAGTATACTTAACTTTTATTACTTATGAATTGAGGCAATTGTGAAGATAGATTTCCAGGAAACAACTGATGACCTTGCCAAGCGAATCGACATTCATTCCCGTTTTGGGTCTCGCGATATTGATCAATGGATGCTCGAAGTTCTTCAGCTAAAACCGGGGCTGAAAATCCTTGACCTTGGCTGTGGAGCCGGAAAACAGTGTTTCAGCTATTACCACCACCTGAACGGCGAAGTTGAGATCACCGGTACGGATGTCTCCGAATCACTCCTTGCTGAGGCTCGCGAAAAGAATAAGGCCATCAACAATGCGGTAGATTTTCAATTTCTCGATTTCAACCAACCATTCGACCTGCCCGCTGACCACTTTGACCTGGTTTCGGCGTGTTTTGCTATCTACTATGCGCAAGATATCCCCTTTACGCTTGCTGAAATTCACCGTCTGCTTGTTCCCGGAGGTCGGCTTTTTACCACTGGACCGATGCCGAGCAACAAACAGCTCTTTTATCACATCATTAAAGACGCCACCGGAAAGCCCATCCCACCCATGCCCGGCAGCTCGCGCTACGCTTCCCAAATCTACTCCACAATGCAAGATCTCTTCAGCGAGACTGAACAACATATTTTCGAAAACCCTCTGACTTTTGATTCCGTTGAGCCTTTCATGGTCTACACCCGTGCTTCTATGTCCGAAGACCGGAAATTGTGGAATTCACTTTTCCAGACACACCAAGAATTTGAGATGACAATGGATGCCATCCAACAAACAGCTCAGGATTATCTGGAGCGTGATGGCAAATTGGTGATGACCAAAGTGGTTGGCGGCTTCATCGCCACCAAATGAGAGGCAAATATGAAAAATATGACCTTTTACGGTAAATCCTTGCTCTTTATGGGTGCCCATCCTGATGATATCGAATTGGGTTGCGGTGCACTGCTGTCAGACCTGGTCGGCCAGGCTGATGTCTTCTGTATGACCTTCTCGGATAATAAAAAGAACCCTGATTTGCAGAACCTTGCAAATGAGCATTTTGACAGCATGCACGTCCTGGGGTTGAAAGATCACCAGATTGGGTTGGGCAGCTACGAAACCAGACGGTTCCCTGATTACCGCCAGGAATTGCTCCAGGAGATGCTCGAGCTTCGCAAAAAATATCAGCCGGAGATTGTCTTCGTCCACACCGCCAAAGATATTCATCAGGACCACAAGACTGTTACCGAAGAAGCAACCCGTGCCTTCCGGGGGACAACTGTTTTAGGTTACGACGTCCTGCGCAGCAGTTATGGCTTCTTCCCCCATTTTCTTGCCGAGGTCAGCAAGAAAGCAGTGGAAACAAAAATAGCGGCGCTGGCTGAGTATTCAACCTACGCAGACCGCTATTATTTTTCTCCCGATATTGTTCGTGCTACCGCAATCCGCCAGGGTGCCTTAGCCGAGCGTCCTTACGCAGAAGGCTTTGACATTATCAGGATCGTTGGACAATTTTCTAATATAAGTTAAAACTGTCCAAATCGATTTCATCAATTGGGTTGCTTTTCTTACGTTTTGATTCGTAAGGACGAAGGTTTTCTGAATCGAACGGAAACCAAAGAATGCGATCCGGAACCATCCATCCATCCGTCAGGTAAATATTCTGCCTAAATTGAACAGCAATCAGTTTATTTTCAATTTGGACTACTGTCCCCCGCAACCAATCACGGATACGTTGGTCATCTTTGTCTAAATGGTCGCAATAAACTTCGACGCGGTCGCCGACTTTATAGGCCTGTTCTTCTTCAGGCGCTCTCATAAAACTCACATTTCTCACTATTTTTCTCTCCTCCCGCCCTATTTAACTATTCATTCTGCTCATTAACTGGTCAAGTAATTCTCTTTGTGTCTTTTCGAGTCTGAATGATTGAACAATCTGGTTGAAAAAGCCTTCCACAATCAGTTTCTCGGCTTCTTTTTGCGGAATACCCCGCGTCTGCAGATAATAAAATTCCCCAGGATCAATCTTGCCTACAGTGGCACCGTGTGAACATTTCACATCATTGGCGTGAATCTCCAACCCTGGAACAGACTTTACATCGGCAAGGTCATCAAGTACAAGATTTTTGTTGGTTTGAAAGGCATCAGTTTTTTGAGCTTCAGGATCAACATAAATCATGCCATGCCAAACCGAGCGTCCTCTTTGAGATACAACGCTCTTATACATCAGATTGCTGAATGTAGATTCAGCCCAGTGGTTTTGGCGCGTATCAAGGTTGATAACCTGCTCCCTGGTCGGGAACATCGCGCCATTCAGCACGGCGCTGCTACCTTCACCCTGGAGTTCAACCTTAATAAAATTCTTGCTTGTGTCAGAACCAATTGCGGCATAGTTCCACTCAAGTTGTGAGTCCGCAGCTAGACTTGCCCTCTCGTGACTGATATTCCAGTCAACCCGGGCAAACTGCTGGATCTCATCCAGATTTAAACAGCTTTGCTGACCCAGGCGCACATCCAGAATGCCGTTGTGAAACCCACTCAAATAGGAATCCTGGCTAACCCAAACCAATTCAAGGTTCAGGCTGGCCCCTTCCTCCAAACAAACCAGGTTCCGGGTGAACACCGCGCGGTTGTCAAGCGGAATTTCGAGCAAACACTGGACCATACCATCAAGCTTCACATCCTGCGGGATATAAACAATCAGCCCATCATTTGCCAGGGCCGATGGCAGTGCCGCAAAGGTACCTTCAGTGATGAGGTCATTTTCTGTCAAAAGCCTGACTGCCAGATCCTCGTGGTGTTCAAAAAACTCACCTAGGGTCGTGATTACAACGCCCTCAGGGAGCGAAATGGGTGTCGGCTGCTCGTCAGCGGCTTCGGAAAAAAAGCTCACCGTCAGGCGAATGGGACTGGTTTGCGAATTCAACCTGAGACTTTCGAAGTCCAGACGCTTGTAATCCATCCAACGCCAGCTCTCATCCTTGCGATCGGGCAAGCCAAGTGACCATGCCATCTCCCAAGCTTTTTCAAGCTGAGGGTGTAACTTAATCGGCCAGTTAGCCAGATTGTCTCTAAAAGCTGCTTCCCAGGATAGAGGCAATGAGGGTTGGGCAAAAATCTGATAAGGAGATTTTTCTGTTAAGGCCATGGTTATCCTACCGACCCAACCATTTGGAGTTGGATTAGTTTATTCATTTCCACGGCATATTCCATGGGCAATTCCTTCACCAAGGGCTCTATGAAGCCTGAAACAATCATTGTTGTGGCTTCCTGCTCGCTTAAACCCCGACTGGTAAGGTAAAACAGTTGCTCCTCGCCCACCTTACTTACGGAGGCCTCGTGACCGATGTTTACATCCAGAGAACCGCTGTCGATGGTCGGCCAGGTATCGGTTCGAGATTCAGGGTCCAGCAAAAGGGCGTCACAAACTACATTGGATCTTACGTTTTCCAAACCCCGGGTCACCTTGACAAGCCCTCTGTAAGAAGACTGCCCATTACCCCGGGAAATCGATTTTGAGGTAATTTTGCTGCTGGTGTTGGATGCAAAATGTATCATCTTTGAGCCGGCATCCTGTATCTGACCAGGACCAGCAAAAGCGACTGATAGCATCTCTCCATGAGCCCCTTCTCCGCGTAAGAAACAAGACGGATATTTCATAGTTACTTTGGAGCCAAGATTAGCATCCACCCACTCCATTGTGCCGTTCTCAAACACCGAAGCGCGCTGTGTTACCAGGTTATAAACATTCGTGGACCAGTTCTGAATGGTACTGTAACGCACGCGTGCGTCCTTCTTTACCACGATTTCGATCACACCACTGTGATACGACTCGGTGGTGTAAGTAGGAGCGGTACAGCCTTCCACATAGTGCACTTGGGAACCTTCATCAGCGATGATCAAGGTTCGCTCAAATTGACCGATACTGGCGTTGTTCAGTCGAAAATAGGCCTGTAGAGGCAGGTCTACTTTTACTCCTTTTGGGATGTAAACAAACGATCCACCAGACCAGACAGCGCTGTTGAGCGCAGCAAATTTGTTATCCTGGATGGGTACGACCGTGGAAAAATACTCTTTGAATAAATCCGGATATTGTTTAAGACCGTTCTCGATGCTTAAGAAAACGACGCCCTGTTTTTCCAAATGCTCATTGATATTGTGATAGACCATCTCAGAGTCATACTGCGCACCAACTCCTGCAAGGTACTTCTGTTCCGCCTCCGGGATGCCCAAACGCTCGAATGTGTTCTTAATCGATTCGGGGACGTCTTCCCAGGATTTTTGGTCTATCTCTTCGGGTCTGACGTAAAAATAAATTTCGTCCAGGTTCAGTCCGCTCAAGTCCGGACCCCAACCGGGCATGGGACGTTCCACAAAGTGGCGATAGGCTTTCAGGCGGAAGTCGAGCATCCACTGTGGCTCTTGCTTTATGGCCGAAATCTGACGTACGACTTCTTCATCCAGTCCTTTTCTGCTTTTGAAACTTGAGCGATCAGGATCGCTAAAACCATATTCGTAGCTGTCACCCAGGTTTGAGAGAATATTTTTTTCAGATGAATTTGCCATTACACCCTTTAAGCCTGATCATCGACCATCTCGGGTTGGTCAAATTCATCTCTCACCCAGTCGTAACCGTGTTCTTCCAACTTCAGCGCCAGTTCAGGGCCCCCGGTTTCAACAATCCTGCCATTGAACATGACGTGAACAAAATCGGGCTTAAGGTAATTTAGCATGCGTTGATAATGAGTGATAACCAACACTCCCAGGTTATCACCGGCTATAGAATTTACGCCTTCCGAGACAATCCGGATTGCATCGATATCGAGGCCGGAGTCAGTTTCATCGAGAATGGCGAATTTTGGTTCCAACATAGCCAGCTGCAGGATTTCAGCACGCTTCTTTTCACCACCTGAAAAGCCTTCATTTAGATAACGCCCCCCAAAAGAATAGTCCACCTGGAGCAAATCCATCTTTGACTTCAACTTCTTGCGAAATTCCACCAAAGAGATCCCTTTGGAGTCGGGGTCATGTGCTTTAAGTTTTGAGTTCACGGCTACGCGCAAAAAATTGGCGAGGGTCACACCTGGGATTGCGACAGGGTATTGAAATGCTAAGAATATCCCTTTGTGCGATCGTTCCTCCACGGATAGTTCAGAAATGTCCTGACCATCGATCAAGATCTGACCTTCCGTTACTTCGTATCGGGGGTGGCCCATAATCGCATTTGAAAGGGTTGATTTGCCAGTCGCGTTAGGACCCATAAGAGCGTGAATTTCACCAGTGTTGATGGTCAGGTCAAAGCCTTTTATGATCTCCTGACCGGAAACACTGACATGTAAATTTTTGATTTCTAAGGTTGACATTAAGTTATCTTTCCTCGATATTATGTCTGAAAATAGCAGCGTCATTGTAGCAGATGGACGAGTCAAAGTCAATTTTTTATAGACGCAGGTAGGTTATTAATATTGTTCACGAGGTTAGACGATCGAGAAAATCGCGCTACTTGTACTGTATAATCTGAAATTGAGAGTGGCAAACTTTAGCCATTCCAAAAATCAAATTAGTAGTGGCAATTAGAATTTGTCACCAAAAGAACAAGGAGATATACAATGGCAGACGAAAAAAAAGGAATTTTTGATAAGTTGTTCGGTAAAAAAGATGTTGGAGACAAGGTAGAAGACGCCATCGAAGATATTAAATCAGAGGCTGAAATTGCCGCCGAGAACGCCAAGCGCGCTGCTGAAGCAGCACAGAGGAAGGCGGAGTCTGAAGCCCGCAAAGCCGAATATGAAGCCCGTAAGGTTGCTGACCAGGCCAAATCCAAACTGGAAGAAGCCAAACGCGATGCTAAAGAAAAAGTTGCTGAAGCCAAGGAAGCAGCCAAGGATAAACTCGAAGAATTAGAATCTAAAAAAGACAGAATTGCCAAGGAGATGTCAGAGAAAGAGGCCGCCAAGTATATTGATAACTATACTGTTCAGGCCAATGACACCCTCAGCCACATCGCTAAACATTTTTATGGCAAAGCCACCCCGCCTTATTACACCCTGATCTATGATCACAACAAAGATGTAATCGGTGACAACATGAACATGATCATCGCCGGTCAGGTGTTGCGCATCCCTGCTCTGCCAGAAGATCTGAAGTAGTTTGGGATCTTGCTTGATGACAGATAAACTCAGTCTTAGCAATGTTTTTGAAGAGGTTACCAAGGTTCTGGCAATTAACCGTCAGCAGCTCGATAATGCCGACAATTACAACCAGAACCATGGTACGAATATAGTGCACACCTTTAGCCTGGTCCAAAAAGCTGTCGCAAGCAAAGAAAACGAGCCTGCTTCAGAGCAGCTTGCTTACGCGAGCAAAGTTTTGAAGGAACAGAGCACAGGCGGAACCGCAAAGATTTATGCCGACGGTCTGGCCAGAGCTTCCAAAGAATTTGCAGGCAAAGAATTTAACGCCGATACAGTCGGCACATTAATCAATTCGATGATGGGGCTTGATGTAGGTTCTGAAAAAGGTGGCGGGGATTTCTTATCCTCACTCCTCAGCAGCCTCGGAAGTCAACAGACGGTACAGGGGCAACCTGCCAGCCAGCCTGAATCAGGCGACTTATTAGGTGGGCTGCTCGGTAGCCTGACTGGCTCAGGGTCGTCGCAGCCAGGCTCTGGAAATGACCTAAGCAGCCTCATTGGTGGGCTGCTCGGCGGGCAATCCGGAGGCAGCCACGTCAGTGGAAACCAGCCTTCTGATCTGGGTAACAAAGATCTATTATCACTTGGTTTAGCCTACTTAGCCGCCAAACAAAGCGGGGAGTCCAACCTGCAGGCAATCATGCAGGCCCTGGGTGGTGCCAGCCCTCTTGGAAAACGGCAAGATCAACAACAATCCGGCGCTCTGGTGATCAATACCATCCTTAAGATGCTGGGAAACCGTTGAAGACTATCAAAAACCAAAAAAGCCCCTCGAAGTTGAGGGGCTTTTGTTATCGATTTTAGTAGAAAATTCCTCGCGGCAAATTCTTTGCCTGCATGATCCAGCCTTCTACCATCTTCTGTGAGGGTGGGCGGCGGACAAGTTTTTTCTTGTCGTTAGTTTCAATAATTTTCATGTAGAGATTTTCAGGGTTGCGCTGGGCCAGTTCAACGACTGTATCTACACCGGCTTCTTCGAGCAGGTCGGAATATTCTTCAGCGACACCCTTGATACGATACAGGTCAGCATGATTGACCCATTCCAGAATCAGATCTTTGCTGATACCTGTTTTTTCCGCAATATCTTCACGGCCTTTGGGTTGAGCGCCAGCCTTGAGTAAGGCTTCCACAGTCTTAATCCCTATTTCCTGCAGTTTGGCGGCGTATACGGGACCAATTCCTTCGATTTCAATAATTTTTGCCATATTTTGCTCCTTTTTAGTGAGAATGACTGTTAATACTTCTTGCGTATAAGTAGAGAAGTTCGGATTTAAAGTATACCCTAATCGCCTGATGTTTGTTTCCTTCTCGCCCTTAAGAAAGATCTCTTTTCGTGCAAGGTTGAGTTTTCGCACAACCGTCTGGATGGTATACTCGCAGCCAGGAAAGAAGCGGGCGAAATACCACAAGGTCAATGCTGGGTTTGTATCCTCATTTCTCTCCTGATTGAATTAATTTCAAAACAGAGGTGGCTTCCTGGCAATTGCGCCAGAAGGGCCTACCTTAACGAGGTAGCGCATGACAGATTACCAACCCGCACAATGGCAAATAGACCAGACCCACCCTCATCACCATCAAGACCTGGTGGAGGGACTTTCTGGGCTGGTCGACCAGGAAATTGGCTATTCTTTTATCGAGCTTGGCTTGATCAGAGATATCAAATTGGAAGACGGTGAGGCGCATGTGACCATGGTGCTCACTACGCCCTTCTGCCCTTACGGGCCAGAAATGCTGAGCGATGCCAGAGCTATGGTCGAAAAGATTCTGGAAGTGCCCACCACCATCGAGCTTAGCAGCGAATACTGGAATCCCGCTATGATGGACCCAGAGCTGAGGGATTCCGATTGGGGGCTTTTCCCTTAGGTTTTATTTCATCAGTTCTAACAATTTCAGCCCAAGTGCCATGTCTCCTGCAATTTTAATTTTGCCGGTCATAAACGCGCCAACAGGGTTGAGCTCATCCCGCATTATCTTTAACGCGTTTTCAGCGCTGGCTTTGATGATCAACTGAGGGTTGGCAAGCTGACCTTCCTTGACCTCAACTTTCCCGTCATCGATTACCACTCCCCACTCACCTCCACCTTCGCCGGAAAGGGAGAATTGGAGAAGTGCGTTGATACCCTTGGTTTTTTCCAAATCAATTCGATCGGGCAGGTCATTGATAATATCTGAAATGTTTTCCATTGTTCACCTCACTGCGATTGTAATCTCAAAAACTGGCCAAAATTTTATTTTGAAGTTATTGTATAATATCAAGAGACAGAACTCTGTCTGATAAAAGTGTTCTAAGGAGATATTATGGACAAATACGAATGTATCGCTTGTGGCTATATCTATGACCCCGAGATTGGCGACCCTACTGCAGGTATCGCTCCCGGTGTTGCTTTTGAAGACCTGCCTTCTGATTGGGTCTGCCCTGATTGCGGCGTCGGCAAAGACCAGTTCGAGAAAATTTAGCTGATCCTTTAACTCAAAACTAAGATATGAAAAAAGGCTGAATTCAGCCTTTTTTCAAGTTTCTAAAGACCATTCTGCCAGAGGGAACCAGTATAAATTCAGAATAAGGTCCATTGATGGGGATATTTCTGCGGGACTCTATGCACTGAAGTGCCACCAGATCTGATTTGTAAACCCATGCCGGCGCGCACGATATCTGACCTCAAATCTCTCCAACAAAACCTCTAATTTTATCGAGTGCTTCCAACCATTCTTCTCGGCCATGAAATTAGCCCACCAATTTGAATAATCTGTGTGTACTTGCCTGAAAGTGTTATATAATTAGGTCACTATACTCGTTCAAGATAGGAGGAATAAATAATGGCAAGTGTTACCTACAAAAACGTCTGGAAAAAGTATGGCGACGTTGTCGCCGTGCAAGATCTCAATCTTGCAATCGAGGACAAAGAGTTTCTGGTGCTGGTCGGTCCTTCCGGCTGCGGTAAGACCACGGCTCTGCGCTGTTTGGCTGGCCTCGAAGAAATCACATCAGGTGAAGTTCTGATTGGAAACCAGGTGGTAAACGACGTCGCACCCAAAGACCGCGACATCGCTATGGTCTTCCAGAGCTACGCCCTCTACCCCCATATGTCTGTTTACGACAACATGGCATTCGGGCTCAAGCTCCGCAAGCTGGACAAAGACGACATCGATCGCCGCGTAAACGAATCTGCCCGCATTCTGGGCATCGAAGGTTTATTGAAACGTAAACCTAAGGAACTTTCAGGTGGTCAACGCCAGCGTGTTGCAGTCGGTCGCGCTATCGTACGCGAGCCAAAAGTATTCCTCTTCGACGAACCCCTCTCCAACCTGGATGCCAAACTGCGCGTCCAAACCCGTGCCGAGCTCTCCAAACTGCATCAACGATTGCAAACTACCTTCCTCTATGTCACTCATGACCAGACCGAAGCCATGACCATGGCTACCCGTATCGCGGTCTTGAACAAGGGTATTTTACAACAGCTCGACACCCCCCAAATGCTCTACGACTACCCCGATAACCTTTTCGTCGCTGGTTTCATCGGCTCCCCCGCCATGAACTTCTTCAACGGTAAAATTATTGTCGAAGATGGCAAGATGTACGTAGAGATGGACAGTTTCCGTATTAGAGTGCCAGAGAAAGACATGTCCAATTACAATTCCCAGGTTGGGAAAGATATTATTTTCGGAATCCGTCCTGAAGATATCCACAACCCCGAATTCGCACCTCCTGGCATTATTGCTGAGCCGGTTGAAGTCACGGTCGATGTTACCGAGCTGATGGGTAACGAAATTCTCCTCTACCTTATCAAAGGCACCCATAACTTTATCGCCCGGGTTGACCCCCGCAGTCGGGTTACCTACGGTGATAAGATGGTAGTTGCCTTCAATATGGAAAACTTCCACATCTTTGACCCCAACCTCGACCCCGAGAACCCACCTGTTGTTGGCAGGAAAAAAGAAGAGTAAAACTAATTTCATCTAAATAAAAAGTGCGCCTTGACCGGCGCACTTTTTTTACAGGAAATATCGTTAATAAGAACTGCCAATATCAAAATTTCGTCATTAAGCTATTGTAGTGCCGCTGGCTAAGTTGCTTCCTGATGGTTTACGTTTATGTGTCAAAACAACCAATATAATCCCAACCACCAAGGCTAACCCGATTACCAACACAAATGCGTCCCGCCAAAACTCAAATGGGAAGAGTCGGATCAGTGTCGAGGATTGGGAAAAAGTCCAGGTGCCGTCCTTGAAGAAAAGGCGGTGAAAATACTCAAACAGTTTGTCAAAACTTACCGCCAGGAAGATAAGCAGCGCTCCCAGCAAGCCAACGGTGATCCATCCGCCAGCATTTAATGCTTTGCGGATACTGCTCCATTGTCTCATGACCACAAACCAAATGATGATCGCGATGCTCACGCCTCCCAAAACGTACCAAACCGTTGAGCTGAGCGTGACTACTTCCTTCACATCGACCATATGTGAGAGTTCTTCCGGTGCAAATAACTTCCAGCCAGTTTCATCCTGCAGGTTGCCCAAATAACTGATATCCTCGTCATTGGTCAGATAACTTATGGCATACTCAGACCATTTGGTTCGCTCTTGAACGCTGAAACCGTAGGGGTCTGCCGGGAAGGAAGACCGTTTGTATTCTAACTCCGCAAAAGCAGGCGTCATTACCAGCCTGATCCCGGTCATGAGAAGAATATAGGGAATAAAAAGAGCCAAAATCACTACTAAAATCTTATTGATCTTCATGTCTCTCCTTGGTTATCCTGACAGGATATTCGTTTGTTTAAAAAGACTTTAAATCTGCTGCTACATCGTACAGGGATATTTCAATAATGGCTACCTTGACTTATTATATATTAACGTAGTTTAGGTGAAATTACAAAGTTATCACAAAGCTCTCGTATACCTGAAACAAACCAATGAAAGTGAAGGCGTCTATGAGCGACAATAACATAAAAGCAGAGACCAGAGATTCCTCGCATTCTCATCAGCCAGGTCAGTCTGACCATAATCAACATGAGCACATGGAGGAGCACGTCGACCGCAAGACTCAAGACGGAGGCCACGACATAGACCATAGTGAGATGGACCACAAAACGATGGACCATGGCAATCATGGAAAACACGACATCGGGCATAGCTCCCACCACGCCATGATGATCGAGGACTTCAAGAAACGCTTCTGGGTTGTCCTTGTTCTTACTATTCCCATCGTCATTCTTTCAGACATGGTGCAGATGTTGCTGGGATACACGATCGACTTCCCTGGCTCAAATATGGTCTTATTCGTGCTCTCCAGCATCGTCTTCTTCTTCGGTGGATGGCCTTTCTTCAAAGGTGCCAAAGACGAACTCGATGCCAGGCAACCAGGCATGATGATGCTGATTTCCCTGGCCATAACTGCCTCTTATCTTTACAGTACGCTGACCACTTTCTTCATCGCAGGTTCGGAGTTTTATTTCGAACTGACCACGTTAATTTTAATTATGCTTCTTGGTCACTGGATCGAAATGCGATCTCAGCTGGGTGCTTCCAAAGCTCTCGAAGAGCTGATCAGGCTCATGCCCGAGACTGCCCACAAGCTGGATGATTCCGGCAACATCACTGAGGTCAGCATGCAAGAACTGGTCCCCGGAGACCGAATCCTCGTCAAAGCGGGAGAGAAAATCCCCACCGATGGCAGGATCCTCGAAGGTGAGTCGGCTGTCAATGAAGCCATGCTGACCGGCGAATCGGTCCCGGTTGACAAGAAGCCAGGAATGCAAGTCATCGGGGGATCAGTGAACGGTAACGGGGTTTTGACAGTAGCCGTAGAGCGGCTGGGCGATGAAACTTACCTGGCCCAGGTCATCAAAACGGTGCGGGAAGCCCAGGCACAAAAATCACGTACTCAGGGGCTGGCTGATAAAGCAGCTGCCTGGCTCTTTTACATTGCCGTGGCCGCTGGCACGATTACGTTTATCTACTGGATTTCTGTCGCTGATATCAATTTCGCCCTTGAACGCATGGTAACCGTGCTGGTTATTGCCTGTCCTCACGCGTTAGGTCTGGCAGTTCCTCTGGTCAATTCTGTGACCACCTCTATCGCGGCGCGTAACGGCCTGCTCATCCGCAACCGCAACCAGTTTGAAGAAGCCAGGAATATTGACATAATTGTGTTCGACAAGACCGGTACTCTGACCAAAGGTGAGTTCGGTGTTACTGACATCATCCCTTCTGAAAGCGTCAGCGAAGACGAACTTCTCAGCATAGCTGGATCACTTGAAATTCAGTCCGATCATCCAATTGCGATTGGGATAACCAAAGCCGCTCAGGAGCGTGACCTGATACTCGAAAAGATCAGCAACTTTGAGAATCTAACCGGTGCAGGGCTCAAAGCCGAGCTTCGAGGTAAAACTTTTTATGTCGTCAGTCCCGGTGAAGTCGAAAGGCGTCAAATTGCCTACGACAAAAGCAGCTTTGAGGAGATCGCTGCTGAAGGCAAGACTGTTGTATTCGTGTTGGAAGAAGACCACCTGATTGGGGTCATCGCTTTGGCAGATATCGTCAGAGAGACCTCGAAAGATATCATTGACCAGTTGAAAGACCTGGGCATCGAATCCATCATGATGACGGGGGATAACGACAAAATCGCCTCCTACGTTGGCAAAAAACTGGGCCTCTCCCGCGTGTATAGCCAGGTCTTGCCGGACCTGAAATCCTCCAAAATTAAGCAGCTCCAGGAGGGTGGTTCCAGGAAGGTAGCCATGGTCGGCGATGGCATCAACGACGCGCCAGCACTGGCCACCGCAGATCTGGGCATCGCTATTGGGGCCGGCACCGACGTGGCCATGGAAACCGCCGATGTTATTTTAGTCGATTCAGACCCTAAAGATGTGCTCAGCATCATCAAGCTCTCCAAGGCGACCTACCGCAAAACCGTACAGAACCTTATCTGGGCTGCTGGATATAACATCATTGCTATCCCCCTGGCTGCCGGCGTGCTTGCGCATCGCGGGTTTGTGATCACCCCGGCGATTGGGGCAGCCGTGATGTCGCTCAGTACAATAATCGTGGCAATCAATGCAAGATTGTTGAAAATTGAGTGACCGGGAGGAAGATTTTCTGCAAATCAGAATGGTTTGCGTATTGCCTGTTCCCGGTAACCAGAACCAACCATATAGCACATAGTTCTTATATCGGGACTTCACGCTCTCGATAATCTCAACAGAAATAAAAAGAACGAGGAGAATTAAGAATATTCTCCTCGTTCAGATCAGGCTGGGGGCACTGGAGTCGAACCAATACATACGGATTCAGAGTCCGCTGTCCTGCCATTAGACGAGCCCCCACTAACGAATCATTAGTTTACCAAGATTCGTTCATTCAATCAAGGGTTGGGACGAAATCGTGTCGGGGCCAGGGGCTTTACTGGCTTACATTTGATCGTCGTTATTTGTCTGGACGATTCCTTTTGGTTTGGGTTGACTGCGCATGTGCACGTTTTGGACTAAGCCGATGCCCAATAGCATGGAGACCAGCGAGCTGCCCCCATAACTTATGAAGGGTAAGGTCAGGCCAGTGACCGGCAGCAGGCGCAGATTGACGCCGATGTTGACAATGGTCTGAAAACCCATCAGGACACCAAATCCATAGGCGATCAGAGCGCCGTAAGCGTCCGGAGCATTTTGGGCTACCTTAAAACAGCGCAGGATCACAAAAACCAGCCCGGCAACCACAATCACGGTGCCGACAAAACCGAACTCGTGGGCTAAAACAGAAAAAATGAAGTCGTTGTGGCGGATCTTCAAAAAA
This sequence comes from Anaerolineaceae bacterium, assembly GCA_041655815.1. Classification (GTDB taxonomy): domain Bacteria; phylum Chloroflexota; class Anaerolineae; order Anaerolineales; family Anaerolineaceae; genus Mesolinea. Next base: position 8,743 of record JBBAES010000008.1, on the reverse strand, counting down.
CGCAATTGCACCTGGCTGCCCTGCCCATATCCGTTGCCAAACCAGCCGCCTGAGCCAATGCTGATCAGCGCTTGTTCAACATTGTAGGTCTCACCATGCCGGGCGTTCTCATCCGGCTGCAAAAAGTTAGTAAAGCGAGCCTTTTGGTAATCTGCCAGATAGGGGAAGTCAAGCAGAAAAGAAATCGTCAGGAAGAACAGCGCTGCTCCCAGCATGATCAGGATGTACCTGGGTTCCAGACCGCTGATCCAGAGCATGGCTGCCCAGAGGACGAAAATGACGATGCTGGTACTAAGGTTGGGTTGCAGCAAAATCCAGATGACAATGCCCAATGTGATGATCAGGCTGCGACCGATGGTGAGCCAATTGTTGATGCGCTCGATGTTAGCCGAGAAATAGCTTGCCAGAGCCAAAATAATAGCGATTTTTGCCAGTTCGGAGGGCTGTATGGTTACCAACCCAGTCTCGAGCCACCTGGCAGCGCCAAACCGTGCTCCGCCGATAACAAACACAACCAGCAGCAACAGCGCCACTAAGGCGTAAAACGGCTTGCTGAGGGTGGTCCAGATGTGATAATCAAAGGAGGCTACCAAAAATAGCACCACCAGACCGATTCCCAAAAAAATCGCCTGACGTTGAGGGTGATCTTCGAGTGTGGGGTTGCCGGCAATAGCGGTACTGATCAGTGCGACACCAAATATGCAAAGGAGCAGCACAACTGCGAAAAGCAGAAGATCGAATCGTTGCCAGGTTTGACGGGTATTCATCAGAGCAATCTCCCAGGTTTCAGGCTTGAGATATCTATCCCATTCTGGTCTTTGGTGATCACGAGACCGTTATGCTTTTGAAGCCGGGGTGGGATTTCCATCTCCTGATCGTCAAGTAACAGCCGACCGTTTTCTATTCTCAGCAGCCGGATAGTTGTAGTACGCTCTTCAGCCGAAGTGATTTTTGCGATGCCCTGAAGCGTTCCCCAAAGCAGCAGCGTGCCGGTGACTTCAAGTTGCGCTTTGGGCGGTACATCACCAATCAGTAGCAAGTCGCCATCATGCTGGAAGACCTCGCTCTCGGAAAGACTCCTTGGAAGGCAGGCAAAAGATTCCAATTCGCCTTCCTCCTCCAACGGAATAGCTGGGGTTTCGGTAATTTTTCTGTTGGGGTCAGGAAGGCTGGTGAAGAAACCGTGATATTCGGCAGCCTGACGGGTCTTTTCGGAAGCGCTCAGAATCGTCCAAAGGCAGACGCCTTCGTCTGCCAGATCTTTCAGCAGTTTCAAGAGCTGGTCTTCGGACCACTCAGTCAGGCCCACATCGAGGGCGATGCGACCGCCCTTGAAAAAACGTTCCTGCATCTGGATGCGGCCAACCAAAAGATCGCGCTGCTGGTACCACGGCGCGTCTGGCAGTGTGATCAACACGCCTCCGTGAATTCCCCTTACCAGTAATCCCGGCTTATTCATGCTTACTTGTTTACCTGCAGACCTTCCAGTTCGGCATCGATTTTCTTGAATTCGAAGTAGGCATCGATGATCTTTCGTACAATCGGTCCTGAAACTGTGGAGCCCTCGCGTCCATTATAGACGAACGAGACCACAACAATTTCAGGGTCATCGTAGGGAGCGTATCCGGCAAACCAGGCGTGCGAAGGCCATGAACCGGGGATGCACAACCCTTCGCGGTTGGCCCAGTCGTCACAATATTCAGCTGTGCCAGTTTTGCCAGCGATTTTATTTTGATCGCCTTCAAATTCGATTTTTGCGGTACCTTCCTGGCTGGTCACCAGCTGCATGCCCTCCATGGCCAGATCGATCACCCACGGCTCAATAGTTTTCACCTCGCTAGTCTGATTGTTGCCCTCATAGGTATGGATCAGCGGGTCTTTGGTGATATCCCAAAGGACTTCAGGCTCAAACGACTGCACCACATTGCCGTCCGCATCCACAGTCTTGCCAATCATGCTCAATTGCATGTGTTCGCCACCATTTACAATGGTCGAAAAGGAATTCATGACCTGGACGGGTGTAGAAAGCACATAACCCTGACCAACACCGGCCAGATAGGTATCACCAGTGGACCAGTTTTCACCCTGGTTAAGACGCTTCCAGGTGGGGTTTGGCAACAAGCCGTCGGCTTCACCCGGCAGTTCTATCCCGGTTTCCTTACCGTAACCAAGGGCAGCGCCGTATTCATAGAGATTCCAAACACCTAAGCCGCCATCTTCAACCTCACCAGGGTAACCCCCGCTCGCTTTGTACCAGTAAACGTTGCAGGAATAACCAATTCCGTGCTTGTAATCCACCGCTCCATGACCAGCAGGGTCATGGCAATAGTAACTTTGGTTGACACCAATATCACGCTCGTAAAATTGCTGACGCAAAGTAATAACCGGGGTACAACTGATGGTCTGTTCGGGCGTGACAATCTCCTCATTCAGAACTCCCAGAGCTGGGACCATCTTATAAACGGAGCCAGGCGGAAGCTCTGAAGAAATCGCTTTGTTAACCAGGGGCTTGGCTTCATCGATACTCAGTTGTTCGTAGTAGTAACCGGGTATAAACTGAGCCATGCGGTTGTTTTCGTAATTGGGATATGAAACCATGAACAGCAACTCGCCCGTTTTGGGGTTCATTCCGATTACCGTACCGCTGGTGCTCATCAATTCACCACGCTCGCGCATCCAAAATTCATTCCAGTAGCGTAGTTGTTCGATCAATGCAGCCCGCGCGGCGATTTGCAGGCGATAGTCAATGGTCAGGTGAATATCGCTGCCCGGCACGGGCTCAATGGGTTCTTCAACATCCCTGACAACTTCGCCACCCACGGTCACCTCGACAACACGACGTCCGTTGGTTCCAGCCAGGGTGTTTTGCATTGAGTTTTCGATTCCCATATAGCCGACCTTGTCACGACCGGAGACAAAGCCGAGATCGGTGTAATAATCAAGCAGGACTTCAGGGATAGGACCTAAGAACCCAATAATTTCGGCAGTTTGCTCTCCAGTTGGGTATTCGCGAATTGATTCAACTTCGATATCGATGCCCGGCCAATCCATTTTCATTTCTTCGATGACCATAGCGGTCTCTTTGCTGAGGTCACACTTCAGCCGCGTCGCCCGAAAAGGCCAGAGGCTTTCGGCAATCTCAACAATCTGAAAGATGCCCAGATCTGTATAACAAGGCGTGAAAACGCTTGCAGTTTCTTCATTGACCTCGCCCTGGTTAACGGGGATATCGATCAGTTTGCTGAGTTGGTCAAAGATCTCACGTATCTCGCCTTTCGAATCAGGCAACCTGGCTGGGGTGACAGTAACGTTGTATTGAGCGGCGTTTCTCGCCAACACAATCCCATTTCGGTCGTAAATCATACCCCGCTGGGTGGGGATGCTGATTACGGAAATGCGGTTTTCTTTTGCCTGGTCAACGTAAGTTTTTCCATCAATGATCTGGTAGTTAAATAATTGGGCAGCGTAATAGAGAAAGGCCAGGATGATGATCAGATAGATCCATCTGAACCTGCTAAGGTTGATGGTTGGTTTCTTGTATTCTTGATTATTCATGCTTCCACTCCTTTCGGGAAGGCATAATAGGCAATCTCGCGAACGATAGCGTACATTGGAATTGCCAGCAGCATGTTCAGCAAAATTGACGGCAGAGCTACCTCGACCAAAGCACTCGTGAACGCCAAATCTGTTCGCAGAATGAAGAGGTAGGCCATGTTGAGAATTACCTGGAGCAACGTGGCTACAAAAGTGAGCACAATGATGCCCAACAAAGGTGACTGCATAATTCTGGTCTGTATTAACCTGCTTAAACGATAGATAAAAAAATAAACTATCAGTGGTATATAGAAAGGCAAGGCGGAAATAAAATTCACAATTCCAGCCATGACAATTATCAGCAGCCAAAGCCTCTTGCTGCGATCATACAAACACCAGACAACCACAAAAAGCAGGAGAATGTCCGCGCTGCCAGACAGAATTTTCCATTGGCTAAACACGCTCATTTGGAGCATGGCCATCAGCACGAAGCTGGCAAAACTAATCAGATATGACCACATGGCTGCCTCAGGGAACCAGTGGCGAAATGTCCACTGAATCAAAATTTGTGATGACCAGGACCGCGCTCAGGTTCGAGAAGTCGACCACCGGTTGGATCGAACCGGTCTGGAACAGGACATTTTGCTTGGATTGCATACTAAAAATCTGGCCGACAAAGATATTAGCAGGATATGTTCCTCCCAAGCCAGAGGTCATCAAAATATCGCCGATTTGTATTTCAATGTCAACCGGAACCATATCGAGGCTGATCTCGCCGGTGACAGAGCCGCGTACTAAACCCTCCACCCCGGCTGTCTGAAGCTTGACGTTTACAGTCGAGTTTGCGTCCGTGATCATCTGGATCCTGGCGGCATCAGAGATGAGGGCGTCGATGCGACCGACCAAACCTTGTTGGGTCACAACAGGCATGCCATGGCGCAACCCATCGTTGCTGCCCTTATCGATAATGACGTACTGCAAAAAGGGGCTGATTTCACGTCCGATGACGGTCGCGGCAACATATTCGTGTTCAGGATTGGTGCGGGCAAAATCGAGCAGAGTGTAGAGTATGTCGGACTGGGCCAGGTTTTCCTGCAAGGCAACAACCTCACTCTGCAGCATCGCCACTTCGCTCTCAAGACGGGTGTTTTCCGCTCGCAGGGTTGCCATGTCGCGGGGAGAATTGAAAAAATCATTAAACGCCAGGTATCGCTGGGACAACCAGCTCTGGGCTGAGATAAACGGGCTGACCGAAAAACTGAACAGCGGTGTCAGGTAACCGGAGATAGCAAGAAAAAGAACTCCCACGACAACAAGGGTAATGATCAGGTTACGTATATTTTTAGGTGTAAAAAGTTTTGTTATCATAACAGGATCGACTGGTCAAAACCAATCGTTGAATTTATTTTGGCTGGCTGTTGGAATAAGGGTCCCGCTCAATGCCAACCAACAGGTTCTCGTACAAGTCCATGTCATCAAGGACCATACCGCAGCCTCGCGCCACACAGGTCATCGGGTCTTCAGCGACCCAAACGCGAACATGGACTTCATTGGCAAGCCGGTCAGTAAGACCCTGCAGCTGGGAACTTCCACCAGCCAGGCAGATGCCATTATCCATCAAATCTGCCAGAATTTCCGGTGGAGATTCATCCAGAGCGTCTTTGATTGTATCAACAATAACCTGGATCGATGGGCCCAGGGCTTCTCTAATTTCAACAGAAGAGATTTCAATCGATTCAGGCAAACCTGTGATCAGGTTGCGCCCCCTGACGTCGACTGTTTTTTCTTCCTTTAGGGGATATGCAGAGCCGATGGCAATTTTAACCTTCTCCGCGGTCTGTTCTCCGATAAACAAATTGTATTTGCTGCGCACATATTCGATAATGTCCTGGTCCAACTCATCACCGGCAACGCGCAGAGAGCGCGAAATCACAACCCCGCCAGCTGCGATAACAGCCACCTCTGTAGTTCCGCCGCCAATGTCTACGATCATATTGCCCAGGTCTTCCTCGATCGGCAGACCCGCGCCAATAGCTGCGGCAGCAGGCTCGTGGATCATGAAAGCCTCTCTCGCACCAGCTGACATGGCAGCGTCGTATACAGCCCGCTTCTCAACTTCAGTCGCTCCTGATGGAATACCTACAACCACACGGGAATATGGGAACAGGACAATGCTGTTCTCATGGGCGCGGCTGATGAAATATTCAAGCATCGCCTGGGTGATGTCATATTCAGAAATCACGCCATCGCGTAAGGGGCGCAGGGCGACCATGTTAGCAGGGGTGCGTCCCACCATCGCTTTGGCAGCTGCACCTATTTTTTCTGGCTCGCGTGTGCGTTTGTTAATTGCGACCCAGGAGGGCTCGTTGATCACGATCCCTTTTCCTCTGACATGTACCAAAGTATTCGCTGTTCCCAGGTCGATACCCAGATCCAACGATAGCAAACCCAGCAACCATTTTATTGGGTTGAAAAAAGCCAAATTTTATCTCCATCTATCGAAGAATATTCTTCAATTTATTGGGCAAATTATAACATAGAGAAAAATTGTCAATAATCGGAATGTGCTTATGCCGATGGGATTCGTGAGCCTGACATTATTATATTATCCACAAATGTTTCCGATGTGTCTTTGGCAGGATCTAAACCATTCAAAAGTTGTCGCAAATACGAAGTCAGAGATGTTACAATTCAGAAACAAGCCGAATATTAACCTGGAGACACATGAACAAAACATTCAGCCTTTACAGACTGCAGCAGCTCGATTCACAACGACTCCAAAATCTCAAACGCATCAAACAAATCGATCAAATAATCGCTTCAGACAAAGCGGTCTTGAGAGCCCAGTCCATCGTACAAAAAGCAACTGATGCCCTGACCGAGAGCGACAAAGAACTTTATGATATACATCAAAAGGTAGAGGCAAAAGATCTTAAGCTGAAACAGACTCAGGCAAAACTTTTTGGTGGCAAGATCAGCGCTACGAAGGAACTGCAAGACCTCCAGGCCGAAAGCGAAGCGCTCAGGCGAACTTTAACTAACCTGGAAGAGGAGCAAATGGCACTGCTGGATAAGCGCGATAAACGGCAGAGCACCAAAGAAACCGCGGAAACTGACTTCGAGGAACTGTTAAATCAGAAAGCCTCTGAAAATTCCCGGCTCTTGGGCGAGCGTGAAAAACTGAAAGGTCAGCTTTTGAAGGTAAATTCTCAACGGGAAGCTTTAAAAAAGCAGTTAGATGAGGCCTTATTAAAAGAGTATGCCGCTCTCTTCAAGAGAAAAGGTGGGTTGGCTGTTGCCGAAATCTTCGAAGGCAGCTGTAAAGCCTGTGGCGTACAGATTTCTCCAACAGATATCCAGCAGGCCGCCGATCCCAGCGTGATCCTTAAATGCAAGAGTTGCGGCCGGATCTTATATAAACTCTAAGTCTTTCATTAGTCAGGCTGTTCATGTTAGAAGGATTGCCCGGTACTGACACTTTCTCTTTTTTTAACTGAACCCGACCCTTTGCCGTTCCTGCTCAGTTTTGCTCTGACTTCTTAAACGAATCGGATCAAAAGACGAATGAGCAGCCATTCGATCAAGTTGACTGCCAGGATCGCCACCACAGGTGTGAAATCTATCCCATTAAGCGGTTTAATAAAACGCCTGAAGGGGTTAAGTATGGGGTCCGCAATCCTGGCTATCCCTATACGCAGAGGTTTGTCTGGGGACATGAACATGGACAAAAGCACATGCAGGAAAAGCAGAAATACGGTCGATCGGGCAAAAACCTGAATAAATAGAATTATTATTTCCATAGTCTCTCAATCTTGGTAAACACGAGGACCTAATAAACGCTCGCCTATGCGCACAGTCGTGGACCCCTCTTCAATGGCAATTTCAAAGTCTGATGACGTTCCGGCTGAAAGCTGGTTTAATCTGCCATCAGCTACCTGGTTTTTCAAAAAATCTTGCAGCTGGCGAAGTTTTTGGAAATATGGCCGGCTCTGCTCCGGATTCGGAAACAAGGGCGGCATGGCCATGAGCCCAACCAGCTTTAATTTTTTCATCGCTATGATCTGTCTCACTGCCGGAAGCAGGGCCTGCCTGTCTTTTTCATTGCTGCCTTGGAAGCCAATTTTGCTGCTTTCCTCCCCGATATTGACTTCAAGAAAAACTTCCAGTGGAGGCATCTCGTCAGGTCTATGCTTGTCAAGCAGACCTGCCAGTTTGATCGAATCCAACGAATGTACCGTATGAAAGTTCTCAGCAACCTGGCGGGCTTTACGGCTTTGAATATGCCCGACCATATCCCAACGGATATCATCAAACTTCTTGAAATAGTCAATCTTTTCCAGGGCTTCCTGGACGTAGCTCTCGCCAAAAGCCCGTTGACCACAGCGATATGCAGCTTCAATCACTTCGTTAGGTTGTCGCTTGCTGATCGCCAAAATGGTAACGTCGTCGGGTACTCTCCGGCTGATCCTGGCGGCACGCTTTACAATTGCCTGAATCTCAGCCAGGTTGCTCCCGATTTTTGCTTCCAGCAGCTTACTCTCCATGCGTTGCCTATTCTCCTTTAGGGGTCAGGCTGATCGCTGCCGCAAAACGCCCGGTCAGCCCTTTTTCCTTACGGTAAGAATACCATTCATGCAGGTTTTCGGCTGTACAGATGCGTGATTGTTCAAGTTTTTGGACACCCGCTTTCCTGAGGCTCCATTCATTAGCCGCCCACAGGTCGAGGTAGTCTCCATGCGCTGTCTCGTTGATAAAGTCAGCCGCTTTACTGCCCCATTTTTTGAAAAACTGGGCTCTGACGTCCTTGCCGATTTGGTAGCATTGACCACAAATCGAAGGTCCGATACCTACCAGCATGGTCGCAGGGTCACAGTCAAATTCTCTGACAGCCGCATCGATCGCGGTTGATCCGATCTCGAGCAAGGTACCTTGCCAGCCGGCATGTACCAGTCCAACCACCTTTTTCACGGGATCGTGAATTAAAATGGGCACGCAATCTGCAAAACGCATGATCAGCGTAATATCTGGGTTTTGGGTGAAGATGCCGTCGCCAGGCTGATGCTTCTGTGAAACGGGTCTGGGAGAGTCAGTAAAATGGATAATATCACCGTGTACCTGCCAGACATCAAAACGGTTTTCGAAGGGCATGCCGAAATTCTGGAACAGTCTGATGTGATTAGCCCGAACGTGTTCAGGGTTATCGCCATTG
>JBBAES010000007.1:0-26117 GCA_041655815.1 Anaerolineaceae bacterium | reverse complement strand
AAATATACTTGCGTCGTTGCCTAACTGTCATAGGATCCTTTTCTGCCATCGTTACCTCGGTAACATTTTCATTTGACCTAACGATAGCATTTCGGTAACATTTTAGTTGAACTAATGCGATAAACTTGACGCATCTGCCCGAACTACGATATACTTTTACTCCGCCGGGGTGTAGCGCAGTCGGCTAGCGCGCTGCGTTTGGGACGCAGAGGTCGACGGTTCGAGTCCGCCCACCCCGACTTTTCTTATAGCTCAACAAAGCGACCAAAGTGTGAGTAAACCTTTTCTTTCTCTTATTATTCCAGCACACAATGAAGCTGATCGTTTACCCCAAGCCCTGAAACAGCTCCAAAAGTTTATTGATCAACAAGCCTATGATTGTGAGGTGCTGCTTGTTGAAAACGCCAGCACAGATGATACTGCGGCGATTGCAGAGAAGTTCCAGATTGAATTCCCGCAACTGAAAATAATTCGCCTGGAGCAACCCGGGAAAGGCAACGCTATCAGGGCGGGGATGCTGGCCGCCACAGGTCAATATCGCTTTATGGCAGATGTCGATTTTTCAATGCCGGTGGAAGAAATCAGCAAATTCCTGCCGCCTGATCTGCCCGAACCACAGGTGGCAATCGCTTCGCGCGAGAAGCCAGGTTCGAAACGTATTGGCGAGCCCTTTTACCGTCACCTGATTGGACGGGTTTTTAACTTTTTTGTGCGGATACTGGTCTTGCCTGGATTGCAGGATACCCAGTGCGGGTTTAAATGCTTCAGTGCGGACGCAGCCGAAAGAATTTTCCCCAGGCAAACGCTGGAAGGCTGGAGTTTTGATGTTGAAGTGTTGGCTATTGCCCGGGAGCTTGGCTTCGAGGTAGTGGAAGTACCCATCACCTGGATATACCAACCCGGTTCGCGCATTAGCATCCTGAAAGACAGCTGGCAGATGTTTGGAGACCTGCTGGTTATCCGTTCTAATAAACGCAAAGGATTGTATCGTGGGCAGGCGCTTTGACACCTCGCTGATTCCTCCCTTCCCAAACCTGGAATTTGAGAGAGCCCAGTGGCAGCAAGGCTGTCAGGTGCTGGCAGGATTGGACGAAGCGGGAAGGGGCGCCCTGGCCGGGCCGCTGTATGCCGCCGCGGTAGTTTTACCGATGACTGATGCGGCCTTGGAAGAAAAGCTTTTAGGAGTGCGTGATTCAAAGCAAATGACTCACTTTGAACACGAGCAGATGACGCCCGTGATCAAAGCCATCGCAATTGATTTTGCGATTGCCTGGGTGGAACCAGAAGAAATTGATCTAATGGGAATGGCTAAGGCCGGCAGGCTGGTCTTTCAGAGGGCCATAAACGGGCTTCAATTTCACCCCGATTACCTTTTAGTGGATTATTTCAAGCTTCCTGAAGTCGATATTCAACAAACTTGTCTGGTTAAAGGCGACCAACGCAGTTTATCGATCGCATGCGCTTCAATTCTTGCCAAGCAAGCCCGAGATCAATGCATGATTGAATTCTCAGACGATTACCCCTGTTATAACTTTGCTCAAAACAAGGGTTATGGCAGCCGGGAACACCGGCAGGCGATCGATGAGGCGGGTCTGTGCCCACTGCACCGGCGCAGTTTCAGCGAACATTTTTTGCAAGGCAGATTATTTGATTGACAGATCGATTGAGAGGGTTTAAAAAAACTGTCATACGGCACGACAAGGTTGATTCCATCAAAAAGATGGTACATGATAAAATTCAAACATCAGGAGAAGGAGCCACTATGACCCCTCACATCAAACCTTCCGCCAGCAAGGAAGAACAAATTGCTGGTCTCGTCGAACAAATCAGTGCTTGTGTCGAACAATTTCATTATGGATCGGTTGAATTGATTGCGATTGAGAACGATGTTATCAAAGTACGTCTTGGTGGGGCTTGCGCAGAGTGCGGACATTCCAACCAGACCATACAGGGTTGGGTTGCTGGGACAATTCGCCAATTCTTCCCAGACGTGGAGGTTGTTGAGGTCGAATAGATCTACCCGACTTATTTCTAACTTTCCGCCAAACCTCGGTTTCCGCCCGAAGATTCAAACCTGGAGCTCAGCGCCCCGCTTTTTATTAGCTTTATCAAGTCGTTAAATATATTAATCTGCTTCACAAAAATTAATTTTTGAAGCCGCAAATCAGGATTGATTCAACCCAACTCTCTGTAAGTAGGCGCTGAGGGAGCCTGGATTTCTTTCTGTACGGCCTCGTAAAGTGTCTCACCGCGCAGGTCCTCGATGGTGTAGCAAACAGCGTCCATATTTTCTGCCAGACGTTGTGCCAGACCACTATCGAAGATCTTCTGCTCCATGTTGATAACCACACTGTGAATATTCTCGTTGGCGAACATCCTGGCAAGTTCGGCCATTTCTTCCGTGACTGGGCGTCCAGGGGTGAGGGGTACATTGCCGGCGCCGTCGGTCAGAACGATCAGCAGGGGTTGTACGTCCGGGTGCAGGATTTTCTCACGCTGGAGGACTTCAAAAGCCATTTGCAGCCCAGCTGAAAGGGGCGTCTTGCCACCGACAGGGATGTTGGTTAGCGCGCGCTGTGCCAGCAGGACGGAGTTGGTCGGAGCAAGCACCAGCGTAGCACGATCTTTTTGGAAGACCACCAGACCGACACGATCGCGGCGCTGGTAGGCATCGGTCAAGAGCGAAAGGATTGCCCCCTTGGTGGCCTTCATCCGTTCAGCCACAGCCATCGACCAGGAGCCGTCTACCAAAAACAAAATCAGGTTGGCGGTTTTGCGCACACGCACTTTCTTTTGAAAATCCTCACTACGCACGGCAAAAGCAACCTGACGTTTTTTCTTCAGATCTTTTCGTTGGCGCTGGTAAGGTGCGGCGGCGCGCAGCGTGGCGTCAAGGGCAATATCACTGCTGTCTCGTGGGGAGGGACGTGATTGAATGTAACGCCCGCGTTTGGTCTTGGATTTAGTTTGAGAACGGCGCCCACCTTGTTTGCGCACCATTTCGTCCAGCGGAGTATCGAGTTGACGAGGCTGGAAGATTTCTCCAGGTTTGACAACCTTGCCGCCATCCCACCATTGGGGGTTGAGCTGTACAAAAACGTCCTGCCCTGATTCACCAACAATAGGAACCTCGGGGTCCCATTCGGAGTCGCTGTTTTGGGGTTCGGCGTCAGCTACCGAGTCACTTTTTTTTTAGCGTCGTCTTCGGGCTGGTCTTGTTCTGTGGACTCATCTTCGGCGGGAGTCAGTACTGTCTGCACCTTCAAGTCGGCGATCTTGGCGTTGAGCATTTCAACACCGGCTTCGCTTTTACGGAAAGGACCAGCTTTGATACGGTGGGGCAGGGCTAACTCGGCTGCGAGGGCGATATCGTGCGGTGTGATGTGAGTGCGGCCTTCAAAAGCAGCCTGGGCACGCGCGCCTTTGAGGATCACCAGATCAGAGCGGTGACCATCTACCTCCATTGAGGAAGTCAGTTCGGCAATGATCAGCAAATCGCGCTGAGTGTAGGAGACATCTTCCACCAATTGGCGGCCTTGCTCAATCTGCTGCGAGAGCTTCAGCTCTTGTGGCAGGAAATGCTCACGAAAAGCTTCCGGGTTTGTCTCGAAAGCGATGTTTCGGTGCATGATCTCGACACGCTGAGCTTTATCGAGTATGCCGCGGATTTCGACTGAAAGGGCAAAACGGTCTAACAATTGCGGTCGCAAGTCACCCTCTTCTGGGTTCATTGTGCCGACGAGGATGAAGCGCGCCGGGTGGCTGAAGGAGATGCCCTCGCGTTCAACCACGTTGACACCCATTGCGGCCGAGTCAAGCAGAATGTCGACGACATGGTCGTCAAGCAGGTTGACTTCATCGATGTAGAGCAAACCGCGGTTGGCGGCGGCGAGCACGCCAGGCTCGAAATGACGTTCGCCTTTTTGGATGGCGCGCTCGATGTCAAGCGTGCCGACGACGCGATCTTCGGTGGCAGAGACGGGCAGGTTGACAAAGGGAGTCAAATGATGAGCGTGTGGCAAAGGGTCTTCACCAGCCAGGAAGCGCTCCTGGCATTCGGTGCACCAACTGATGGGTTTGGTCGGATCGCAGTTGAAGCGGCAGCCTTCGACTACTTCGATGGGAGGCAGCAGGGCAGCCAGGGCCCGGGCGGCTGTCGATTTGGCGGTGCCGCGTTCACCACGGATCAGGACGCCACCGATGCGGTGATCGACTGCGTTGAGGATCAAGGCGCGAGTCATGCGCTCTTGCCCGACAATGGCGGTGAAGGGGAAGATCACTTTTTGGTTCATCTATAGTTCCTTTGCGAGGAAGATTATAGCACGGCGAAAGGGTTTTACTAAATTAGTGAATCGGGTAGCGATACAGATTTTTGTTAAGGATTAAAAAGGAGAGCGCAGTGGCTCTCCGTTTTTATGTATTTAAACGAAACCTTTTACTCGCCGGTAGCTACATAACGCTCGATTAGTTCCACGAAAGCGTCAATTACTGTCTGGAGGAATTCGACTGTTCCTTCCTTAATAATCTTGCCGTCTTCGTCGAACAGTTTATTGGTGTGGGCGATGTAAGCTTCCGGTTGCTGTAATACAGGCATATTGACAAAGGTCAACACCTGGCGGAGTTGGTGGTTGGCGCCAAAGCCGGAAATATTTCCGGGTGACTGGCTGACGATCAGGGCTGGCTTGCCATCCCAAACGTTCTTGCTATAGGGCCGTGATCCGATATCCAGAGCATTTTTGAGCGCAGCAGAAAAAGAACGGTTGTGCTCTGGGGTCACAAAAACTACGGCATCGAAGGACCTTATTTTGTCTCGAAAGTCTCCGTATTCTGCCGGGGTGTCAGCGGTGTCGTAATCTTGATTGTAAAGCGGCAGGTGACTTATTTTGATGAACTCGGTTTGGTAGTCTTCAGGAAAAAATTCTACTAAGTTGTTGGCTAATCTCTGGCTGTATGAGTTATTGCGAGTAGAGCCGACGATAACAGCAATTTTTGTTTTCATTATTTACCTCATGTGTTTGTCATATATTAGTATTTATAACTATCCCTTTTTCACAGGCTTAAGGCAAGTTTCTGTCAAAGCTTGTGGCAGGCAGTCTTTTTGATTTTGATTGCCAATTTTTGGTTGGAGAACAGAAATTGATTTGGATGGAAAGAGTCGCTTCAGCGCCCAAGAGGTGATGATGAAAAACTGTCAGGCTTTGCTGTCAGTAGAATCGGAGTCGGAGTTTTGGGTAGCCTGTGATTTACGAGCCAGTCGTTCCTGGCTTAGCTGACGCTGCAATTGGCGTTCCTGGAGGGGGCGATGGATGCCGTCGCAGAGTGGTTTTATGCGGGAGTGACCACAGCTACAGAGGGTGACGCGATTGCGAGGTGTGAAGGTTAGACCATCGGCTCGTTCAATGGGGACATAACCCATGACCCACAGAGGTCCTCGGATCTCTCCATATTTAGTGCACTCAAAGGTATCGGCGATTTGCATGGGCAGATCAGGTTCGACATCGGCGCCGTCACGGTGAAGTTTATAGGTTAGAGAACCAGAAGGGCAATCTTCAACCATTTTTATGGCTCGAGCCCTCTTCACGGGGTCGTCTGACTGCTCGGTCAGTTCGGTAAAATCAGTATCCTTCAGCACGCAAAATCCTGAATTCATACACAGAAGAAGGTGTTTGGTGACCATGAGGCCATCCGGACCGTAGTAGTCGAGGTCGCGCCCAAAGGGGCCATCGGTGATTGCTGTTTCTTCACCGTCGAATCCGGAATCGATGTGGGAGTTATCACAGAAGGGCATGATCTTGCTTTTGCCACAACGGCAGAGCAGATAGGAGCCTTTTTTGTGCTCCAGTTCACCCCCGTCAACCCAATCCAGTGGCTCACCGTACGATGAGCAATGTTGAGATTTTTTGCGAAGCGGTAGATCTCCGGTAACCAGATAGGGGCCATCTTTTATGATCTTGATTTTGAAAGAAGGTTTTTGATCAGTCACGTTTGCCATCCCAGATTATTTTTGATTATAACAAAATATTGAAACGTTAATAGCAGCCTTTGGATGGAACCAATTCATCTGCCATTAACTAAGCTGGGTGAGCAGAAGAGGCATGTCTAAACCGAAAGGATTTGGGTAGCAGCAGCTGAGGCGGTGGCGGCGAGAGATTGGGTCATGCCACACCTGGCATGAGCGATTTGGTTCGCTCCGGCTTCCCCCCGCAACTGCATGCAGGCTTCCACTACCTGATAAACACCAGACGCACCGAGCGGGAAGCCTCGCGCCTTGTGCCCACCCATAGTAGCTACAGGTAGCGATCCATCTAACGTGAGCGAGCCATCGCTAGCGAGCTTCCAGCCCTCCCCACGGCGGGCAAAACCAGCTGCCTCGAGAGATAACAATGCGTGTAGAGTCGTGTTATCGGAATACTCAAAGAAATCCAGGTCTGAGAGCATGACCCCAGCTTTTAATAAGGCCTGCTGGACAGAGACAGCAGCTCCTTCGAAAAAGAGGGGATCAGGTCGGTCATGCAATGCCAGTCGATCCGTTTTATAGGCGGAGCTGAGCAGGCGGATGGGTGTGTGCCCGAGATCGCGGGGCAGGAATTCCTGATTGGTCAGGATGAGCGCGGCTGCGCCATCGGCATTGGGAGCAATATCGAACTGGTTGAAGGCGCCGGTGTCTTCACGCGCGTTGCGATAGGAATTAATGTCGATTGCCCGGCGGTACATGGCATTGGGGTTATTCAGGGCATTGCTGTGGGCAATCATGGGAAAGTGAGCCAATGCCTCACGTGGAAATTGGTTTTCATGTAAGTAACGCTGCAGTAAGAGAGAAGCCTGTCCGACCAAGGTGAGTCCTTCTGAGGCTTCGAAGTCAGAATCCAACCCAGTCGAAAGTAGCCGGTTTTCAATGCCGGCACCAACTACATCGGTGACCTTTTCCACGCCCACCACTGCAGCAATGCCGACCATACCTGAGCGGATGGCATTGTATGCAAGATAGATTGCCGCGCCGCCAGAAGCTTCAGCCGCTTCCGCAGTGTAGCCCTCCGCCTTACCTGCAAGACCAGCGTATTCAGCGATCAACGCGGCGAGATTAGCCTGGTGGGAGGCGTTGGCGCCAAGCATGTTGCCGACAAAAATAGCCTGAGGTTGAATGCTTCTGGCGTCTTCCCTGGCGGCGTTGAGAGCCCGGGTTGCCAGCCTGCGCAGAGAAATATCCCAGAGTTCGCCGACTTCGGTCTGACCAATGCCGACGATGTAAACATCATTGGTACGCTGCATATCAACGGGTCACGATCTCCCCGCGGAAGCGGAGATAGGTTGCATAGTCGATTTCAGTGCGACGATCGATGTAATCCTGAGTGGAAAGCACATTGCCTCGCCTTTTCTTAAGTTCACCGCGGACTTTGATGATGAAGGAATCCGAGCCAGCGCCGGAGCCATAGGAAGTCATCAGAATCAGGTCGCCAGTTTTGGCGTTATCGAGAATTGCGGTCAGGCCGATGATGGCCGCACCAGAATAAGTGTTGCCAATTACAGGGGCCAGCAAACCGGGAGCGATTTGTTCAGGGCTAAAGCCCAACATCTTGCCAGCACGCTGGGGGAACTTGGTGTTGGGTTGATGAAAGACTGCGTAGGCAAAATCGGAGGGTTTCAAGCCGGTTTCAGCGAGAATTGTTCGGGCTGAGCTGAGTATGTGTTCAAAATAAGCCGGGTCGCCGGTAAAACGTTGACCGTGCTCGGGATAGGTTTGATTCTCACGCCGCCAGAAATCAGGCGTATCAGAAACATAACTGTAAGCGGCTTCTATTGAAGCGAGCGAGCCCTTTACAGGACCGATGATATAAGCAGCTCCACCGCTGGCAGCAGTGTATTCGAGGGCGTCTCCAGGTTTACCTTGGGCGGTATCCATGCCAATGGCCAGAGCATACTCACCCATACCTGAGCCAACCATGCCCATCGCCGCTACCATGGCTTCGGTGCCGGCCTTGCAGGCAAATTCCCAGTCACCAGCCTGAATGTCGTTGGAAGCGCCGATGGCTTCCGCCACGACGGTGCCGCTGGGCTTGACCGCGTAAGGGTGTGATTCGGAACCGACCCAGACCGCGCGCAGCTGTTGAGCGCTGATTTCAGAACGCTTGAGAGCGTTGCGAGCGGCTTCGATGGACATGGTGATGACGTCTTCATCCAAACCTGCGACGGCTTTTTCTTTGACCGGGAAGCCGCCGGTATTGCCCCAGATACGCCCGATTTCTTTGGCGGGCAAGCGATAGCGGGGCACATAAGCGCCATAGCCCTGGATGCCAACCTTGATTTTGGGCACCAGAAGTTTGCTTTTTTCAGGTTTTGTGACGTGTGGGTGTTCAGTCATAATTTTTTCCATTCCATTGCGCCAGAATTTCAAGCGCACGCGCTAATTTTATATTCTTTTCGGCAACTAACTGGGCAGCCAGGTTGTCTGCCTGGCTTGGTAGAGCGCCGGCAGAGAGGGCTACCTGGCGGGCATGCAGGCTCATGTGTCCTTTTTGGATGCCTTCGGTAGCCAGGGCACGCAGCGCGGCCAGGTTTTGGGCCAGACCCACCGCGGCGATAATGCCACCCAGCTCTGCCACCGATTGTACTCCCATCAATTTGAGGTTAGCTTTGGCTGTAGGATGAATTCGGGTGGCACCGCCAACGATTCCCAATGCCATGGGGAGTTCGATGGTGCCAAGCAGGTCGCCATTCTCGGCTTTGGACCAGTGGGTGAGGCTCTGGTAACGTCCTGAGCGGGCGGCGTAAGCGTGGGCACCGGCTTCCACGGCGCGCCAGTCGTTGGCGGTAGCCAAGACAACGGCGTCAACACCATTCATGACGCCTTTGTTATGCGTGGCAGCACGGTAGGGGTCGGCGTCGGCGAAAGCCCAGGCTTCAATGATGCCGTCTCTAACCTGCTCACCACTGAAATCACCAAAAGCAAGATCCTGGCAGGCAAAGCGGGCATGCGCCCAGGCAAGGCGGCGGTCTGCCAGGTTGGACAGAATGCGCAAGTGCACACGACCGCCTGTCAGGTCTTCGATTTTTGGAGCGAGGAACTCGAGCATCGAGTTGATCAGGTTAGCGCCCATGGCATCCTGCACATCGACGATCAGGTGAATGATCAGCATCGGTCCAATCGCGGTTTCGGCAAGGAGGCGGGTTTGAATATCGCGTGGACCGCCGCCATATTTAGCCAGGTTGGGGTGAAAATTGGCGACATCCTGGAGCAGTTCTTGTTTATGTGCCAGCACTGTCTCAGCAGCAGCCTGGATGTCTGGCAGGTCGAGCACCTGCAATTGACCGATCATCTCCTGGGAGGTCATGCCGGCTTCAAAACCACCGCTGGCTCTGGCGAGCCTGGCCATGAAAGAGACTCCAGCGACCACAGAGGGCTCTTCAATTACCATGGGTATGAAGATTTCACGTCCGTTGACGACGAAGTTCTGAGCGATAGCGAGAGGCAGGCTATAGAGACCGACCACGTTCTCGACCATGGCATTCGCGCTTTCAAGGTCCAGCCCACCATCTTTCAGGTAGGCTTGCAGATCTTCAGGAGTAACATTCGAACCTGAAGCTAGTGTGTTGAGACGCTGGGAGATACTTTGTTTATAAAACTTTTTGGTCATTTTCACTTCCATAGGCAATACGTAAGGCCATTTATAGCAAGCAAGTGCTCTAAAAAACTATCAAAATAATTTTATTAGAACATTCCCCTTTGCAGAAGCTTGGTTGAAGGAAAGGGCTCGTTCTGGTTATACTACCAACAGTATAAGACAAGAGGTAGAAATGACAGAGAGTTTAAATCAGGTTTACGATGCAATCATTATCGGTGGGGGGCCGGCAGGAACGACGGCGGCGATTTACGCTGCCCGGGCAAGCTTGAAAGTGGGCATTTTGGACAAAGGCCTGACCACAGGCGCACTGGGCACAACCAGCAAGATTGCCAATTACCCTGGGCTGGAAGGGGAAGTCGACGGCGCCGAACTGCTGCAAACCATGCGAAAGCAGGCAGTCGGCTTTGGAGCTGAATTCATCAATGATAAAGCTATCGGGACTGATCTGAACACTGAGCCGAAAACGGTGTTTGGTAATTTGGGGGTATATAACACCCGTGCAATCATAATCGCGACCGGTTCAATGGGGCGCAGCAACCTGATCAAAGGCGAAGCAGAGTTACTAGGGAGAGGCGTTTCGTATTGCGCGGTTTGTGACGCTGCATTTTTCAAGGGAAAAGACGTCGCGGTGATTGGCAAGAGTGATGAGGCGGTGGATGAAGCGCTTTACCTGACAAGGTTTGCCAGCACTGTGCACTTTTTCGTGCCTGGAAAAGAGATTAATGTCAGCCAGGAAGAGATGGCAATGCTGAAAGAGTCCGAAAACCTGGTTTTGCATCTGGGCAGTGTGGTTAAGGAGATTTTTGGTGAGGGCAAGGTTGAGGGGCTGAAGTTTGTGGAGCGAGGAAACGCGGACAGCGAACAAAGCCTGCCTGTTGTTGGTGTGTTTGTCTATTTACAGGGCGGCAAACCGATTACGGACTTTTTGCAGGGGCAGCTGCCAACATCTGAGGAAGGCTGTCTGCAGGTAGACCGTGAGTTTCAAACCAGTATCGCCGGGGTTTACGCAATTGGGGATGTGATTTGTACGCACGTGAAGCAGGCGGTGATCGCGGCAGGGGATGGAGCAGTGGCGGCCATCGCCGCAGAGAAATGGTTGAGAGGCAGGAGCAGGACCAGGGTCGATTGGGGAAAATAGGGCGAGGCGCCTACTGACGTAGGATTTTCCTTTTTTTCAAGCAGCTGTGGGACTAAAGGATATCTGCGCCTCAAGTGCACAAAAACCAGATCTTTTTATATCCATTAGATCGCTTCAAGTGCTGGAGCATAGAAGGCATCTTCGCCAGTTAAAGCGAGTAAAATAGGACCATGTCCAAAATAATCCCACAAGATTTAGACAAAGCCGCCCAACGCGGCGAGCCATCGCATGTCTGGAGAGCAGGTCAAGAAAGGCGTTTCAGCATGCTGCGGGAGGCGGCAGGAGAGCGCCTGGAGGGCAGAGTCCTGGTGGACGGCAGCGGGATAGGGACTTATTTATCCCGACTGGTTCCGATATCAGGTCTGGTCGCAGGATTGGATATTGAATTACCACGTGTACAAGAGAGCCGGCAGTACAGCCCGAATGTGTTTTGTGCCGCTGGTGAATACGTGCCGTTGCCTTCTGATAGTTTCGACCTGGTTTTCAGCCATGAGGTGTTGGAGCATGTTCAGGATGACCAGAAGGCGATCTGCGAGATGGTCAGGTTGTTGAAGCCGGGTGGGCGGATTGTGCTGTTTTGTCCGAACCGAGGATACCCTTTTGAGACCCATGGACATTATTGGAAGGGGAAATACCACTTTGGCAACACCCCGCTAATCAACTGGCTGCCCAGGCGCCTGCGAGACAAGTTAGCACCACACGTGGAGGTTTATACGCGAGCAGATCTGTCGCGGCTGTTCGTGGAGTTGCCGGTGAAATTTATCGAGCGGCGCACCATCTTTGGGGCTTATGACAATATCATCGAGCGCAAACCAGGTTTTGGCAGGGTCTTGAGGTCAGTGCTGCAGGCTCTCGAAAAAACGCCACTACAGAGGTTAGGACTGTCGCATTTTTGGGTGATTGAAAAGATTTAAGGATTTTGGAACAACCCGACCCTGACGTCAATTGTATTAATTGCATCATCTTTCACAAGACTTCCTTTTTTAGACTTGCGGGTCAGACCTGGTGTGCGGACAAAAGAACAACACAAAAGAGACGAAGACCAGGCGGCACTAGCAAAGATCGAGCAAAGGGAGGCTACAAAAGCCCCCTACAAACAGTTGAATTGTGGCTTTTCCGTACTATATAATGACTAAAATATAAAATGTCATTTAAAAACGGAGCGAGATGCTTAAAGTTAAAACCACATATGCGTCACACAATTTCACGCTTGAAACTGACCGGGCAATTTTAAAATTCGGATCAAAAGAGGGCGAATTTTTCCCATACGATCTCTTTTTGGGTTCGTTGAGTTCTTGTTTTTATTACACCCTGATGGAAATCTATGCCAAGAGAAGAATGGACACTCCGGCAATGGAAATTATTGTCACTGGCGACAAACGCAAAGAAGTGCCCACAACGCTCGAATGGGTGGAGATGGACATCACTGTCTTTGACGAGGTAGACGAAGATCAGTTCTCACGCTTTGTTGATTTGGCTTCCAAGTATTGTTCCATTCACGCGACCATCAGCCAAGTAGCTGAAATCACTCATAAGATAAATTTCAAGCAGTCAAAATGACCTGTTCAGTCAACCCCGTCCGGCATCATGGACGGTAGAGCCCGGAGATGGTCCTCCGGGCTGACTGCTGGTGTGATAAAATAACGGTCGTTCTACAAGAGAAAATTTAGTCGACCCAAAAGATAATTGCCACTTTTTTTGACTGGATGATGATAGCCTGGATAGAGCATATTCTAGCGACTTGTTTATTCCTTGCTTCAAGAAACAAGTCAAGATTGCACGGTACCGTTTTTACATATATGCGACAGGACTGGTGGCATTTGTGACCTTCCTGCTACACTATCAATTTCTACTTACTGAGCTTATGGGTGCATGAAACTATTGCTGATCTTTAACCAAATGTGTGTTGTCACTTACCAGCCAGGTTGAAATGAATTAAGGCGGTTCAGGTGGATGAAAAAAGCAAATCTACAAAAAGTACTCTATTATTGACAGCTGCTGAATGTGGGGAAAATTACCGAGTCCTGTTTGCCAGAAGGGACGAAGGATTTGCTCTGCACGAGTTAATCTATGACGGGAATGGCAATGCTGTTGATTACAGGTTTTTGGATGTGAACCCGACCTTTCAGCATTTGATTGGTCTCTCAAGGGAGGATGTGGTCGGCAGGGCGCACAACGAATGTTTGCCTGCTGAGAATCCCATATTTTTGCAGCGTTATGCCGAGGTCGTGCGAAGCGGTGTCCCTGCGGAATTTGAGGCCCCCTCGATTTTGGGCTCGGAGTATAAAGTTTTTGCCTACAAATTCGCAGAGCATAAATTTGGTGTGATATTTTCTGATATCACCGAAGAAAAGCGCGATGCAGCTCACTTAGCCTGGCTGGCTTCTATCCCGGAAAACAATCCCCGGCAGGTGATTGAAATCGACGCTCTCGGTCAAATAATTTATCAAAACAAGACCGCCAGGCATTTCGGTGTACCTTCACCCAGCGGTAGCATGACAAATCGGCTGTTAAAGGATATACCCGAGAATTTTTCCGAGCTGTGTTTTGACGAAAACCAGACCAAACACCGCGATATCCAGATTGGAGATCGTTGGTACAGGCAGTCTCTGCTGTATTTGCCTGAAATTCAACATCTGCGGGTCTATTCCATGGAGATAACAGATCAGGTTGAAGCCCAACAAGCACTTCAGTCGATCAATATGCATCTGGAAGAGCTGGTCACTGCGAGGACCATGGAACTACAAGAAGCCAACCGGATCGTTCAAGAGCATATTGAGCAAACGCTTGCCATTGAGCAAGCCTCTATAGAAAGAGAACGACAGCAGTTTCAAGACCTGATCAATCTCCTGCCCGCTTATTTGGTCGTGCTGTCTCCTGATCGAGAAATCGTCATGTCGAACCAGTATTTCCGTGATCAATTTGGCGATTCAGATGGTATGAAATGCTATCAGAGCTTATTTAGACGAGAAGAACCCTGTGAGATTTGTGAGTCATTTAAACCGTTTGAAGAAAACGCTGAACATCAATGGGAATGGGAAGGGCCTAACGGCAGAATCTATGAGGTTTACGACTTTCCGTTCGTACAAGATGAAACGATGATGATCCTTGAACTTGGAATTGACATCACCAAAACCAAACAAGCTCAACAGCATCTTGACCAGCTCAACCGTTACAACCGTTCAATCATTGAATCCAATATGGACACCCTGATGACCGTCACGAGGTTGGGCAAAATGGGTGATGTCAACGCGGCGGCAGTAGCAATTACTGGTATGTCACGTGAAGAGTTAATTGGGTCAGACTTTCTGGATCTATTTTCTGACAGTAAGGGAACGTTGAGGGCAATCAAAGCAGTCCGGGAGCAAGGCAAAGTCAGGGACTTTGAGCTGGAACTCAAAACTTACGATGGCAAGGTTATCCCGGTAGCTCTAAACGCCACTATCTTTAAGAACCAAGATATTCCTGCCAGCAAGTTGGCGTCCAACAACAACATAACTGAGAACTATGCTGATGATAATGTTGAAATTTTTGCCAGCATCAAGGACCTGACCGAGTTCAAGCGCAAGGAGCAAGAGCTGAAGAAACTCAACAAGGAGTTGGAGGACCTGATTGCAAAAGACATGATCATCCACGAACAGTTAGTGCACGCCGAGAAACTCGCTGCCCTGGGCAGGATGCTGGCATCAATCACGCACGAGATCAACAATCCCCTCCAAACAATCAAGAACAGCCTTTACCTCATCGAGGCTGACACCGCGCCGGATAATCCAGCCGTGGAGTACCTGCAAATTGCCGCAACAGAAACCGAACGCATATCCAAACTGGTTGCTCAGCTCAGAGAAATCTACCGACCATCGAGAACATTAACTGATGCGACATTCGATTTGGTTTCCGTGGTGGAGCAGGTGCAGGCATTGGTGAGCGGTGAGTTGGAAAAAGGAAGGGTGGAATGGGTTTTAGAGCGACCAAGGATAGGGGAATGGGAAGTCCGGGGTGAGAAGGATCAGATAAAACAGGTCTTCATCAATATCTGTATCAATGCTATTGAAGCCATGCAACCGAAAGGTGGTCGGTTGGAGATCAGCTTCAGACAAGGACCACCGGCAAGCCATGAGGTTGGCGTAATTGTGCGGGATCACGGCCCGGGCATCCCTGCCGAATACCTGGACAAATTGTTAGAGCCATTCCAAACCACGAAACCAAAAGGCGGTGGGCTGGGTCTGGCTATCAGTTACGAAATCGTTCAACGCCACAAAGGTCGCCTAAGTGCTTATAATTATGGTGATGGAGCAGAATTTTCTGTGTGGTTGCCTTCGATTGATAAGAAGGAATGAAGCGAGGTGAAGGCATGCATAAAATATTGATTATTGACGACGAACCGGCATTGGGTCAGACACTGGCAGCTATCCTGAAAAGAACCGGTTATCTTCCTGATTTGGCGGTTACAGGCGAGGAAGGTATGCAGAAACTGCGGCAGGATGCCTATTCACTGCTCTTCCTGGATATCAAACTGCCTGACGTGACTGGAATTGATCTGCTGCCTCAGATTCACCAAATTGATCCAGGGCTGCCAGTGGTTATCCTGACCGCGCACGCGACTGTGGATGCAGCCGTGCAGGCGGTACGTGAAGGCGCGCGTGACTTTTTGTTAAAACCTATCGATCCGAATGACATTCTCATGCGAGTCGAAAAAATTCTGAAGGAATCGCAGAGACCACAGAGGCAACGCGAGATTATTTCGCAGATGCAAGGCTTGTTGTCCGAGCTGCGCTTACCGGAAAGGGAAAAACTTCAGCCCGATGTGGCCGAACAGGCAGCTTCAAACAGTGAAGGAGACAGATTTATTACACATGGAGGGTTGGTGGTTGACCTGCATACACGCCACCTGATGCATGATAACGTTGAAATCTCTTTTCCGTCATCTTCCTTCGACTACCTGGTTACGTTAATGCGTAAATCACCCGAAGCCGTGTCGTTTGAGGACCTGGTAAAGGAATCACAAGGCTTCGACTGTGAGCGATTCGAAGCACGCAATATTTGCCGCTGGCATATTCATCAGATTCGAAAAGTATTGGAACAAGATTCGTCTGACCCGCACCTTTTGATCACCGTGCGCAATTTTGGATATCGACTGGTACCGTAAGTCAGTTGAAGGGTTATTGACCCGTTTCAGGATGGTTTAAACCTAAGCCGCCATGGGAGCGCTAACCATCTCTTCGGTCGTCTTCAAAATGAAGTAGGGTTCAAAAGGCTTGGTAATCCTCATCCAGGCCTGTTCCTCTTCAATACAGGGGATGGGGCCACAGTCAAGACTGGATGAAAGCAAAATAACCGGCAGCTGGGGATGGTCTCTCTTGATTTTAAAGAATAAAGACAATCCATAGTCCTGTGTTTTGTTTAAATCCAGCACTACCAGGTCATAGGAATCCTCATCCAACAGTTTTAAAGCCTTGATATTTATGCCCGTGCTGACGACGCGATAGTCTACAGATCTGAAAACCTGAACGAGGGTTTGTTTCAAAGACAGATCTTCTTCAATAATCAGGATGGATTTTTTTGTTTTCATAGCATCCTCCAATACTTGTTAAACGATACCCAAATATAAAGGTAAAAACGTTTGATTAAATTTGTGATAATTTGCGTTTTACGAACATATCTACGAATAACAATCTAATTTCCGCATTTATCTCCCCCCATACAAGGATTTAAGTTTCTTTCAGGCTTTGACTTCTCCCGAAGAGATCAAATATTCGATATATTACTTTGTCAGAGGCATCTTGCAGTGCTGCTTCATTGATAAGGGCAAGGAGAAGGCTGATTCAGACACGAAACGCAATGGAACGGCCGACGGTCCGCCTTCGATCTTCCAAAGAATGCTTCTCAGATCGAATCTCCGAAATAATTTGCATACATTTGCATATGTTTGTAAATACAGAGCTTTTGGGTTGAAACGCCAAAGACAATAACAAATCCCAACCGTAAAAGAAGCAGATTTAGAAATTATTTTTAATAAATTCAAATAATTTCTAACAGCATTAGGGAGGAAAAATCATATACTTTTTGTTACCGATTGTCGATAGGAGAGTTTCAATGCACATCTTATTTTCACGAATATATATTGTTAACTGCCCAACGAAGGTGAAAGTTAAATGCTGCAGCAAGTTTCTCCAGGAGCCTGAAGTCCAGAAATTAGAGGATACGAAGGTTTGACTCCATTTCAAAGGATAGCAACCATAAATCCTATTCTCGGAACAAAATGTCACCGATGTTAATCAATTCATTTAACCTACTTTAAGTGTTTACAGAAACTTGTCTAACTACATTAATAGGATGATATTCAATCAAAACTAATCTCTGTCAAACAGAAGAAGCGAAAATGAAAACAAAGAAAATTATTGTCGCAGGCTCCACCCGCAATAACTCTTACAGCCAGAGGTTAGCAAACCACATAGTAGAGCCTTTTCGTGAAGATTACGAAACCGATCTCATCAAAATAAGCCACCTGTCGTTTTACAGACAGGATTACCAGACTGCCAACGCTCCGGCAGAATATGAAGATTTTTGGAGCAAAACCAGGTCCTCTGATGCCGTTCTTCTTTTCAGAACAGAGAATTTACGGTCACAGTAACACAATTTTCAACCCAAATAAAATGAAAGAGAGTGCAATAATGAAACGCAAAGTTCTTAGCACAACAGTCCTTTTACTGTTGGTAGTCTCCCTGTTTTCGGGCGGCTTTTCTAACAATGTTGACGCCTCACCTGTGAAGCTTCCAGCTTCACCTGTAGATGAGAGCGTCGTCCCACACTATTTTGGCCCCTTCCCGAATTGGAACCTCAGCCCACTGACCATGCCTGATGTGGATGTAACCATAACTGGCGATGGATCTGGAGCAACAGCAACCGCTAAGGTTGGACCTGGGGGAGCCATCATCGGCATAACCATAACCAACCCCGGCAGCAATTACACCTATGCCGATGTAAGCTTTACTGGGGCAGGCACGGGAGCTACAGCCACGGCCGTGGTCACCTCTTCTCATACTGTGGTGGCTATCAATGTCACCAACCAAGGAACGGATTACATTCAACCCTCTGTTGCAATCACTGGCGGTGGAGCAACTACCGATGCGACTGCAACTGCGTATGGAGGTGTCGATAGCCTGAGCCTGACCCATGGCGGCAGCGGTTATACCCAACCTACCGTTGATTTCGATATGCCGGATGGCATTGGAGGCCTCCAGGCAAAAGGCCATGTTATCTGGGATAATGTCACGGGTGTAATCACGGGCGTAGTCATTGACAGTCCAGGGTCTGGATACTCCAGCGCTCCTAATGTGGTAATCCGCGATGGCAACCTGTTCAACCCTATGAATCGCCGTCAGTTCAACGCCGCACAAGAAGCCAGAGAACAAGGCCTCCTGGACCCTCAGGAAGGACAACTTCAAGCTCTTCCTCGTGTAAACGTCCTGGACAATGCGATTGTGACCTCCACGATCAATGTGCAGTCCATTGTGGTTGACACCTACGGAGCTGGCTATACCAGCGTTCCCTCAGTTACAATCACCGATGCTGTTGGCTCTGGTTCAGGAGCTCAAGCAGCTGCGATTATTGATATTGGTGCAGTCACCGACATCAATCTTACCAACCCGGGCTCTGGTTATGTCAGCGGAACGGGAATTAAGAAATTCCAGGACGAGCTGCCTCTGATGTGCGACCCTTCAGTCGCGGGCAGCTGTGCCGATGCTTCAAACAATCTCGGGCAGTATATTCCATTGGCCGTTCCTGACACAACCACATTCCCGGAGGCTGATTATTATGTGATTGCCCTGGTGCAACATCGTGAGCAGATGAATTCTTCGCTGCCTGCCCAGGGAACACTACTGCGTGAATACGTCCAGCTTGAGACGGCCGCGAACGCTTCCTGGAGCGAGAGTGTGCCCTTAGTCAACCATCTTGTCGATGGCACCACAACACCAGCACTTATGCCGGATGGCAGCCAGGCGGTAGGAGTAAGCGAACCTCACTATTTAGGCCCGATCATCCAGGCTAACAAGGATCGCCCAGTACGCCTCGTATTCTATAACCTTTTGCCTACCGGTGTGGACGGTGATTTTTTCCTTCCGGTCGACACAACTTTTATGGGTTCTGGCATGGGCCCCGTTGATATGATGATGCCTGCGATTGATGAAGGTACGGTTCTTGACGAAATTCGCAACCCCATCTGCGGCGAAGCTGACCGCAGTATGATGGAGCGTATGGATTGTTTCGCGGATACCCGGGCCACACTTCACCTGCATGGCGGAATCACCCCCTGGATCTCAGATGGGTCTCCCCATCAGTGGATCACCCCTGCTGATGAAATGACAGGTTGGCCCGAAGGTGTTTCTGTTCGTCAGGTTCCCGACATGGTCGGTCTTGATGCCCCTGCTGGGGTGCCTGATTGTTCCGCACCTGATGACGGGTGTATGACTTTCTATTACACAAACCAGCAGAGTTCTCGCTTTATGTTTTTCCACGATCATGCCTGGGGTATCACGCGTTTGAGCGTATACGCTGGTGAAGCTGCCGGTTACATCATCCGTGATGAAACTGAGCAAACTTTGATCGACAGCGGTTTGCTTCCCAGCGGACAGTACGAAATCCCGCTGGTTGTCCAGGACAAGACCTTTGTTTCATCACCAGAACAGATGGCCGAACTCGACCCAACCTGGGATTACAGCCGATGGGGATCCGAGGGCGATCTCTGGTATGAACATGTTTATATGCCTGCAGAAAACCCTGGTGACCCTTCGGGTATGAGTCCCTACGGACGCTGGTTCTACGGTCCATGGTTCTGGCCGCCTTCCAGCCCAGATTTTCCACCTATCGCTAACCCCTATTTTGGGTTGGACCCGGAAGGCGATGATGGGATCAGGTTCACTTCAGACGATTGGACCACTCCCTTGGCAAGCCTTTGTAACCTTGAAGACCCAACAACCTGGCAATATGATACTGACCCTTATTGCGAACCGCCTTTCATCCCTGGGACACCTAACAACTCGGCTGGTATGGAAGAGTTCAACGACACACCTACTGTGAATGGGACAGCTTATCCAACTACCACTGTGGAGCCCACTGCTTATCGCTTCCGTATCCTGAACGCTGCCAATGACCGCTTCTTCAACCTGCACTGGTACGTTGCCGATCCTACGCAAATCGGAGACCCGCTGATTGGCGCGACCGAAGTCGCATTGAATCCGGCTGAATTAGCAGCTGCACAACTAGACCCCAATATCTTCCCCACACCCGATCTGAGTTTGAGCCCGGCCGGTCCGGATTGGATTCAAATCGGTTCTGAGAGTGGATTCCTGCCGCAACCTGTGAAGGTCCCTGCTCAGCCTATTACCTGGATTACTGACCCGACCCGCTTTGATGTAGGTAATGTCGACCAGCACTCGCTGTTGATGGGCCCTGCAGAACGCGCTGACGTGATTGTGGACTTCTCAGCTTACGCTGGTCAGACTTTGATTCTGTATAATGATGCGCCTGCGGCATTCCCAGCACGTATTTCAACTTACGACTACTACACGGGTATGCCAGACATGTACCCAATAGCACCTGCCATGGTGTTGCCTGGGTATGGGCCAAACATCCGTACGGTAATGCAGGTAAAAGTGCAGCCCATTTCCCCAGCACCCACCTATAACTTCAACGCCCTGCGTTCCGCCTTCCTGCACAAGGCAGATGGATCAGGTGTGTTCGAGTCAGGTCAGAACCCGATTATTGTCGGTCAGGCAGCTTACAATGCTTCCTATGGCAAAGACTTTACTTCAGCCGGTTGGTGTAACGGCCCGATAAACCCAAGCCAGAAATGTGACGGTTTCGCCCGTATTTCTGACCAGGGTGGTACTACCTTCAAGTTTGATACCCTTGTGGGTACTCAGGTTGGTATCAATGTCGAACCCAAGGCGCTGCAGGATGAAATGAATGAATCCAATTTCGAACCTTTTGGGCGCATGATGGGCCATTTTGGTTTGGAAATTGTGCCGGCAACACCTGGAACTCAGAATACAGTTCTGTACCCGTTTTTGAACCCGCCAACTGAGATATTCAACGGCACCAACCTGCCGACCACAGCGAATGTGACACCTATAGGAGTTTCTGATGACGGGACCCAGATTTGGAAAATAACTCATAACGGAGTCGACTCGCACCCGGTTCACGTTCATCTGTATGATGTTCAATTGTTGAACCGGGTAACCTGGGACAACATTATCAAACAACCAGACGCCAGCGAGCTTGGCTGGAAGGAAACGGTGCGTGTACATCCGCTGGAAGACACCTACTTCGCGATCCGGCCGATCATACCGATCTTCCCATTTGAAATCCCCAACTCTATCCGTTCACTGAATCCGATGATGCCACATGGTGACACCTCGATGTTCAACCCAATCGACCCAAATGGCATTCCGACCGTTCCAATTGTGAACCAACTGGTTAACTTTGGTTGGGAATATATGTATCACTGTCATATCCTGTCTCATGAAGAGATGGACATGATGCGACCTAACCTGGTTGCAATGCCTCCGATCGCACCTGACGGATTACTGCATACGATCAATGGTAGTGGTCTCATGCTGGCCTGGCAAGATAACTCGATCACTGAGACTGAATTTGACATACAGGCCACAAGTGACGGCATTAATTGGGTCAGTGTCGGGACCAGTCCTTCACCTTTGGATCAACCCAACACGCACGGCGCGCGCAGCTTTACCGATGCCAGCTATAACGGGACTCAGATTGCCTATCGCGTGGTCGCAAAGAACACCATTGGTTACCTGGCAACAACGCAGCAAAACCTTAACTTCCCCTATACGACGGACTTCCCATCGCTTACAGTGGAATCCATGTCTGCACCTTACTACTTGAGTGCGCTGCCGTTCTATCAGTTCATACCGGGGGTTTTCAAATAACCGGTACATAATCAACCTGGATTGCAGGGTTAACGAATTGTCACTTCCTGACCCTGCAATCCAGCAATATACACAGAGGCTGTCTTCCATAAGAGGGACAGCCTCTTTATTAAAAAAAGGTAAACCTTTTACAGATGTTGTCGTCGACCGAAAATTTCGCTATAAGATGAGCAATTGCTTTCATTGACAAACGCTCAAAATTGAGTCGCCGATAGAGGCGGTTGATAAATCTGCGAAGCAGGCCTCACACGCAGGGCAGTGCGACGGCCTTAATTTTGGAAAGGTCACTAAGGTTTCAGGATATCTTTTTCAATCGCAGGCAAGGAGTCAATCAGTTCTTTTGCTTCACGTTTGACCTCGGGGTGGGCGATGGGGGAGTGTTGGATCAGTTTAACCAATTCAAAGGCTTTTCTAAATTTATCTTTCACTTGGGCAGTGTAACTGAAGAATTCCCAGCCTACAGAAGAAGGGCGAGTTATTTCGCGGGCTTCGCCGATCAGCTTACGAGCATTGATGATTCGTTGTTCAGGGGTAAGCGATTTTGCCATAAACACATTATAGTAGAAAAATCAGTTAGCAGAAAAGGCAATATAGGTACACAACTTGCACTTATATTGGTGATTTTAGCGCTTATTCGCTTTAAAACGGGTTAATAGAAGGATGTGGCACTTATGCAAGACAAAAAACACGGAAAACAGTTGGCTTTAGGGCTGGTGCTGTTTTTTATCATTGTAATTCTTTTGGGTGCGTTTATCGGCAGGCAGCTTGTAAATCTGGTCAGGGCATCGATTGATCCGGTAACGGCTGCAAAAGCGCAAAGCATGAATGATGATGAAGCTGTCGTGAAGGGTCCGGATACTTCAGAGGTGCTTGGGCAGGTTGAACCTATGCAATTGGCAGGAGGGTATTCTTTTCCGTCTCCCACTCCAACACGACCTCCAAAACAATCACCAACCCCCACAGTGACTCTTCCACCGACAGATACTCCAACGAGCACGCCAACGGAGACCCCTACAAGCACGCCAACTGAAACCCCTACAAGCACGCCAACTGAAACCCCTACAAGCACGCCAACCGCAAGCCCAACCCCTACTCAAACCACTACTCCTTCAGTTCCGCCCACCGTTGGACCGAAAGGCAACCCGAGTCAATACATCGGCGCGGGGATGGCTTTCGCCTTAATCGGTTTGACCAGCTTCAGCCTCTATTTCTGGAACCTGATTCAGGACAGACGAGGAAAATAATCATCTTCAGGTGAGAAACACATGAACAAAAAAACGAAATCGTTATTTTTGATTCTTGGACTTGTTTTCAGTCTGTTGGCAGGTATCGTGATTGGCAAAGCGCTGCGATATAAGAACTCGCCTGTTCTAACGGTTGTTCCAGGTTTTACTACCAGGGAGACCTCCGACCCCGGTCAACCTGATGCAATGGCAAAAGCGCCTGTATTTGCAGTGGAAGAATTAACGGATGAGCCCTCCATTAAAGTGCAAGAACCTGAAGCGATATCAGAATGGATGAAATTTGGTCAACTGAATTTACTGCAAGGTGAAGTTGGATTCAACTTCACGACAAATTGTGATGGCGGGATTGGTGTGTCAATTCCGCCAGTTAAGATCATCCCCTGGCATCCCACCGTATTTGAGGATGGTGAGTTTGGCATCGGAAAGAAGCTCGCGGTTGCCTGGGAACACATGGGATATGATGGATTGTGGGTCCATTCCGGCTGGGATTTCTGGTTCGAGCGTTCACCAGCGACTGACCTGCAGTATTTTCTTGAGGTTGACGAATTAAATGAAGTGCAGACCCTGGAGACGATTGAACGTCAGGTAAACATTTGTTTACGTGGCAGCCAGGTGAGTCTGGAACAATTGGGGCAAGCCTATAGCGGGGAAGTGGCGGCCGCAGTCCGGGTGCCGGCAAGAGGCGTGCAAGAGCTTTCGAAGCATACGATGGACATGGTGCCGTACCTGGCTCAGGTTTACCCACAGAGTGGTTTCGCGGAATTAAGTGAGAATGCCCTGTTGATCTATTTTTGTGGCAGAGCGGCTTTGGACGAGCTTACTGACCCCAACGCGGAATATTGGACGCAAACCAGGTATGTGATTGCACTGGAACCAGTAGAGTAAAGCAAAAGAAGTCTTTTTCCTGATGTTTTCTATGTTGGATCCACAAGTGATAACCCGAACGATGTCAGGAAAATAAAGATTCTCAGTAAACAGGGGTCAACTTTTATCATCTTGGATTCAATGATTTAGTGCAACGGACGAGGAGATATAGACGATTCCCTGAGGTTCGAGATCGATGAGTGTATGGCGCACTTGAGTATTGAGGCTTGCGCATGGGTCGACCTCACCGCTTTAGCAATGCCAAAGACATCACCGGCAACAACCTGGTTGTGAGGATTGACAATCTTTACCTAATCTTCAAAAGACGACCAAGATCTTACTTATTCAGCCTCGCAAAAACGACAACGTGATGATCAAACCTTCCGTTGACGACACCTCCTATGCAGGTAAGGAGGGTTAGGCGAGAGATGCCATCCGAAGATGGTTGTGCTGGTTTACCAGTAACTGGTCCGATCCCAAAAATCTTTGCAAGCATGGCTGGATCGGAGGACTCTTCTAAGGAATAGAGTGCGACCTGATCAACAGTGAAGGTAAAGTCGAGATTTTGCTTAGTGTAGTGGATAATAATGCTGTCGCCCGGCTGTAGATCTTCAAGGTGAACAAATATCTCGTCTCGCCCAAGCGAATCGCTTAAATGCCCAGCAATGGCGGCCGTGCCTGACTCGCCAGGGAGTCCGCTACCACGATACCAAAAAGCTGAATGCCAGACAGGGTCGTCGATTGGACCTTTCGGCGCATCCATCTCGTTTGATGAAGTTAGACCAACCCCGAGCACAGGAGCGTTGACTTGAAGGGCAGGAATTTCGAGTATAAGCGGTACCTCGACCGGCCCATCCATTATGTCAACATGCTCATCAAAGAGCGGTTCAAGGACAACTGGTGTGGGCGTGGGCATTGGTGTGGTAGATACACTGGGTTGTGCTGTCAGTTGAACCACCGGGGAAGGTAACGATAGTGGTGGTACTGGTGATGGCGAAAAAGACGGGATTGGTGTAGGTGTCGCCTCTCCCGTCTCTTTAATTCCACAAGCACCAAGTGTCATCGCCATTATCAGAAGGCTCAATAAACAGCCGAGCAAGCTGAGTCGGGCGGTCATGTGGATGTTCCGGCCGATAATAAGTTTACTTCCTCGGCTTAGAAGTCTTACGATAGGCTTGCGAACCTAAGACAAGGGCTAGAGCACTGAAGCCGCCAATGATCAGCATGCCCCAGGGTGAGCCTTCGCTTCGAAGAGGGGCACCGCCAGTGGGGGGCAAAGCTGTCATAACCGGCATATCTGTAGCTGTTGGCACCTCGGCTGTCGCAGTCGGTGGTACGTATGTACCCGTTGGAGTCGGTGGTACGTATGTGCCCGTTGGAGTCGGTGGTACGTATGTACCCGTTGGAGTCGGTGGTACGTATGTGCCCGTTGGAGTCGGTGGTACGTATGTGCCCGTTGGAGTCGGCGGTACGTATGTGCCCGTTGGAGTCGGTGGTACGTATGTGCCCGTTGGAGTCGGTGTCGCTGCGGCTGTCGCTGTCGATGTTGGTAGTTGCTGGCAAATAGGATAGGTGATCGTGTTGTCATCCAGCGTCACCGCACCTATTTGTGCCAGGGCACGACCGTACAGGGTTGCACCTTTTTGCAGGGCAATGCTGTTGTAGGCGAGAATATCACCGTATAAACTACTATTCACACCAAGAGTCGCGGACGAACCAACCCTCCACCATATATTGCACGGATCTCCGCCAATGACTGATGCACCTTGATTTAAAGTGAGGGTTGACGCGGATTTGAAGATCCAGACGCCTGAGCCAGTCAGAGTCAGGGTCCCATTCAGTACGAATTCAACAGCACAATAGACACCCGGTTCGAGAGAGAGACCGGAAAGATCTTTAACACCGCCGTAGTCCACATCACATGGCTGGTCTAGTTGGCCGAATGCAATGGCATTAGCAATCTGGGCTGCAGCCGCGTGTGCGTCTGCGGAATGGATTGTTCCTGGAGGACCTACCACACCTGGTGGAAATCCAGTGATCGCAGTACCCGGGCTGACGCCAAGATCTCCCTCCACCGAGGTGTCGCCAGTATTGGTCACGGTCGTGCCGGCTAGAACAGAGTAACTCGCTACGTCGCCAAGGGTTGGCGGAGTGGCATTAAGCCTGCTGGCAAATACAGAAGAGGATGTCCCTGCCACAAAAAGTGACATAACTAAGATGATTGAAATTGATAGAACCATTAGTTTTCGCATTTTATTCGACTCCAGTCAATGATATATAAACAGTAACATGTGAGGAG
>JBBAES010000006.1:0-29522 GCA_041655815.1 Anaerolineaceae bacterium | reverse complement strand
CGATGATGTCGTGAACGTAGGGAGGGTCTTCTTCGGAATTGTCGTAAATCAGATGGGGATATTGGTACGAAATATATTTTTGGAAAGTCTGGTTAGGCCACAGGATTTTGTAAAACAGCTCCACTTGCAACGAGTAATCCACCAAATTGTTTTTCAGGCAGTATTCACGGAACTTATTAACAGCCTCCTGGACGTCAGTGAACACGTTTTGCCGGGCAGAATCACCAATCCAGGCAGAAGAGAGACGCTGTCCAATTTCAGTATGTGGAAAACCGACCAAGGCGGATTTGTTGAGGTTATCGATGATCTGGCTGTATAACCTGAAAAGCGGCAGGGTGACGTTATTGAATCGCCCCTGGTCAATCATCGGTTTCACAATTTGGGCCATGTAAAATTGGGAAGTTTCCAGGGTCAGGAAACGCGGTTGTTCATAAGGATGAAGGAAAATTTGATGGCTGGCGATGACCGGCCAGAAAAGACTGATCATCCTCAAGACAAGACTGCTCATCGTCTGAATACTGACCTGTTTACCTTCGGGCAGGTTGATCTCTCGAAGGAAGTGATGGTACGGCTGTGCCAGGCTGCGTTGTGGAACCAAAACCAGTAGAGCCTGATTGGAGTGTTCAGATTGAGAAGTGAGGATCCTGTGCAGGCGAAGCAGGGCCGCGCTGGTCTTGCCAGAGGATGCCGGACCGCTGAGAAAGAGGCTTGGTTGCCCAATGAAATCAGCAGCCAGTTCCTGGATAGCCGTCGGGGTTTGTTTCAATATGCCTGTCATGTCATTTGAATTATACCGGCTGTGAGAGGGGATGGCTGGTTTCCCAAAGAAACTCCCCACAGAATTTTTTGAGATTACGCCGCGCTTTTAATTGAGAACTATGTTGTACTATATTGGTGTGATAAATAGGAGCAGGGATAGACGAGAAAATTTAACAATAATTGTTATAATCCTTTTGTCAAACACTCCAGGAGAGAAACTATGCCATCAACACTTAAGCCATTTTTCAATGCCACCGGGGTTGCAATCCTGGGCGCGTCGACTAGCCCAAAAAAACTAAGCTACGGAATCCTCAAAAATTTGGTGGATTTTGGCTACCAGGGCGGAATTTATCCGGTTAATCCAAAAGCCGATGAAATTTTGGGAAAGAGAGCTTATGCCACAGTAGCGGAAGTTCCCGATCCGGTGGAGCTTGCTGTAGTTGTACTGCCAGTAACCATGATTATGGAGACCATGCGTGAGATAGGAGATCGCGGCATCAAAACTGTTGTGATTATCACCGGTGGATTCAAGGAGTTGGGTCCCGAAGGCGCTGAGATCGAAAAATCGGTGAAAAAATTGGCCGATGAATATGGAATGAGGGTTGTTGGGCCAAACTGCGTAGGCACGATGGATATTCGCACAGGTTTGAATTCTACCTTCATCGCCGGTATGCCTCCGGCTGGGCCGATCGCCTTCATCTCCCAATCAGGAGCCATTTGCGGAGGCGTGATCGACTTGATCATCAACTCCAAAATTGGTTTCTCTCATATCGCCAGCCTTGGCAATATGATGGATGTAACCGAGACCGATATGCTTGAATATTTTGCTGAGGACGAAAACGTTAAAGTTATCGCCATGTATGTCGAGGGAATCAAGGATGGAAAGCGTTTTATGCGCGTTGCCCGGGAAGTCTCGAGGAGGAAACCAATCGTTTTTCTAAAAGCTGGCAAGAACGACGCGGGCGCAAAAGCTGTGAGTTCGCACACCGGTTCGTTAGCTGGCTCATATGCTGCCTATCAATCCGCGGTCAGGCAGGCGGGTGTGATTGAAGTTTCTACGATCAACGAACTGTTCAACCTGGCGTGGGCACTGGGCAGTCAACCACTTCCAATGGGCAAACGTGTGGCCATTACAACCAACGCTGGTGGGGCGGCGGCGCTGGCGGCGGACAGTCTTGATTTCAATGGCTTCGAACTGGCGAAAATCTCGCCAGAGATACAGTCCCGCTTAAGGGAAAAACTCAACCCAAGCGCACAAGTGTCCAACCCGGTGGACATGCTCGGTTCAGTCAGCCCTGAGGATTACCTTTGGAGTTTGAGCAACCTGGAAAGCGACGATGGCGTGGATGTCCTGTTGCCGATCTTAGTCCCCCAGGCACTGGTGGATACCCCTGGCGTCGCGAAAGCATGGGTTGAGATTGGCGGGAAGACTCAAAAGACCTTGCTGACCTGTTTGATGGGGGAGCGCAGTACACTCGAGGCGGAACAAATTCTGAATTTGAACAGCGTGCCTGTTTTTGAATTTCCCGACCAGGCTGGTCCGGTTTTGCAAGGTATGTGGACTTACAAAGAGGTTTTGGAGCGGAAACCTTTTGAAGAGGTTTCTTACCAACAAGCTGATCGACAAGGCGTTGAAATTGCTAGGACAGCTATCGGTGAACGCAGGGTGATTGGTGAGTATGAGTCCAGGTTATTACTGGATGCCTATGGTATTCCAAATGTGCCCGGCGGTCTCGCCAGGACTGCGGAAGAGGCACTGGCCATTGCTGAAGCCGTCGGATTCCCAGTTGTTCTAAAAATTGTCGCAGAAGGCTTGATCCACAAGTCCGATGCAGGTGGAATCGTACTAAACCTTAATAATGCCGATGAATTGCGCGTAGCTTACAGTGAATTGATCGATAGAATTAAAAAGAACGAACCCACAGCGCAGATTGTGGGGGCCATGGTGGAGAAGATGGCCGCTAAGGGTGTAGAGGTCATCGTCGGAATGCGGCGGGATGCGACCTTTGGACCATTGATGATGTTTGGCATGGGTGGGACGATGGTCGAACTGGTAAAGGATATTCAGTTTAGAGTGGCTCCACTCTCAAGGGATGATATTAAGTCAATGGTTGCCGAAACGATGGCCGGCAAATTGTTGAAGGGTTTTCGTGGAGCTCCGGTGGGAGACTTTGATGCGCTCTACAAGGCAATTGCCCAGCTCAGTCACCTGGCAATGGAACACGCTGAAATCCAGGAGATTGAGATCAACCCCCTGATTGTCTACCCCGAAGGGGAGGGTGTGTTGGCAATCGATAGCAGGATGATTTTGACATAATAAATTGCCTCAACACAAAGTTATGTGTGTTTCTATACACAGCTCTGTTATTAGGCAGCGTTTAAACAATTGATTCATTATGCTAAGGGTTTACCCAGCAGGTTTTTTCAGGAATCAAAGGTATTATCAATTAAATCTGAAACTCCTTTTCATTTTTCTTTTGGTAAGGGTTAAGAGGATTTCAGCTCTCTCTTTTTCCGGCCTCTTAATAAGTCAATACCTGCAATTGGTTTCTCTGCAAACTGTCCGGTACAATAGCAACAGGGAGGTAGTTTTCCCTTGGGAGGTTATATGTTTGAAGTTGTTGGAAAATTTGGCGTCGCAAAGGTTTTTTCTGAAACACGAGAGGAAAAAGCTGTGGAACAGATCCAGGTGTTGATGGACCAGCCTTTTGTAAAGGGGGCAAAGGTCAGGATCATGCCTGACTATCACTGGGGTGCGGGTGCTACTATTGGCTTTACTGCCAGCCTGGGAGACTGCATTGTCCCAAATTTGGTCGGTGTTGACATCGGCTGCGGTGTCTATGTCGAAGAGCTTGGGAAGCAGGAGATCGATTTGCGCGATTTTGACCGACTGGTTCACGAAATCCCCGCTGGTTTCAAATCATGGAGAAAACCCATCCAGGAAGCGCCATTCATGCGCGAGCTGCTTTGTTATCAGGA
The DNA here is from genome assembly GCA_041655815.1 of Anaerolineaceae bacterium. Taxonomy (GTDB): domain Bacteria; phylum Chloroflexota; class Anaerolineae; order Anaerolineales; family Anaerolineaceae; genus Mesolinea. The sequence continues at coordinate 25,784 of JBBAES010000006.1, read as the reverse complement.
TATAAAGAGTTCTGTCATCGATCAGCAGGTAGGCACGCTAGGCGGCGGGAATCACTTTATCGAACTGGATAAGAATGAGGAGAGCGGTGAGGTTTACCTGGCCATTCATTCTGGCAGCCGCAATATTGGCAAACAAGTGGCAGATTATTATCAGAAACTGGCTGAAAAGACCTGCAAGGCGGATGTCCCCAAGCCTCTCAAGTATTTGACCGGCAAACTGGCTGATCAATATTTGCATGATATGAGGCTCTGTCAGCAATATGCCAGTTTGAATCGAAAAACAATGGGTGAATTCATCAATCGCCGTTTTGGTGTTGGTGGGCACGTTTTCCAGACCGTTCACAATTACATCAGTGCGGAGGACAATATTATCAGAAAGGGAGCGGTTTCAGCGAAGAAAAATGAGCGATTGATAATTCCTCTCAACATGCGAGATGGAGCCCTCATTTGTGTTGGTAAGGGAAATCTGGATTGGAATCAATCTGCGCCTCACGGAGCGGGTCGCCTTTACGGAAGAAAAGAAGCTTTTCGAACACTGCGTTTGGATGATTTCAAACGGACCATGAAGGACGTTTTTTCTACTACCATTGGTATGGATACGCTGGACGAGGCCCCAATGGCATATAAACCTATGAAAGAGATCGTTGCTTCAATTGGAGACACTGTCTCCATAGAAGCTCATATACTGCCAATTTACAACTTCAAAGCAGGGAAAGGGTAAAAAGCTGCACAACAGTTCGAGTAAGGGGTAATTTACGGTCAATTTTGAGTGGAATATTGATACTTCTGGACAGGTAAAGACCTAATTAATATATTCTGATTACCACCCTGGAATTGAAATAAAAAAAGCCAACGAAGGGAATCGAACCCCCGACCGGGCGCTTACGAAGCGTCTGCTCTACCGACTGAGCTACGTTGGCGTGAGTAGCGATTATACCAAATATTTCATATCAGAATGTCATTCCGGCTTTAAGGTTGGAAAGATCTTTCCCCCGGTTAAAGTTTTGTAGGTCTCACTTTTCTGCGCTGCTGAATCACATCGCCTTAAATGTCATTTTTGTTTGTGTTTAATGTATCTGCTCGTTTGATGATGTCATCTCCGAATCTCTCTCGCAAATCGTCAAGCGCTTTAGTAAGTTCTTCCCGTTTACTGCCTTCTGCATCCCAGAACGAAAGCTGCCGATGCGGTTTAGCAAGATTTGTCATTCCAACCCCAAGCAACCGAACCGCGCGTCCGGCAATCCAGTGCTTAAGGAAGAGGGTCTGTGCTGCTTCATAGAGATCCTGGTCGATGTTAGTGCATTCCTTCAGGCTGGCCTGGCGGGTATAGGTTGAGAAATCTGCATACCTGATCTTGATCTGGACGACACTCCCAGCCAGGTCTGCTTTGCGCAACCGAGAACCGACTTTTTCCGAAAGATGTCTTAATATCATCAGCAAATTAGTTTCATCATCCTGGTCTTCAAGAAAGGTCATTTCATTGCTGACTGACTTTGGATCTCCACCATCGGGACATACAGGTGAGTTGTCAATCCCTCTTGCCCGACGGCGCATTGACTCGCCATGTCTGCCAAAATAGGCTTTGATATCGGCGTCGCTGAGCGCTGCCAGCATACCAATTGTTGTAAGGCCCCGTTGACGTAATCGGTCTGCTGTTTTCGGTCCAACACCCCAAAGTGCCTGAACATCCAGAGGTGCCAGGAAATCCTCTTCTTTTCCCGGTTCAATAACGGTGATTTTCTGGGGAGAGCGTCCAGATTTTACTTGTTTCTTACCGTAATCATTGGCAATTTTTGCCACAAGACGGCTGGTAGCGCAGCCTAATGAGCAGGGCAAACCTGTCTCCAGGAGAACTTTTTTTTGCAGATCAAGAGCGATAGAGCCAATCGGTTGGGGTAAGTCACTGACATCGAGAAAGGCCTCATCTACTGAAACTTGCTCAACGAGCGGGGTTGTGTTCCGTAAAATAGCCATCACTTTTTTTGAGTATTCACTGTAGTGACGGAAGTCGTTGCGTACCAGGATCAGGTCCGGACAGCGATCAAGGGCAGCCCTGGTGGGCATAGCTGAGCGCACTCCATACAATCTGGCGGCATACGAAGCTGAGGTGATTACACCGCGACCGTTTGGACTTCCGCCAACCGCAAAGATTTTTCCCTTCAAAGAAGGGTCATGCAGTTCTTCTACTGAACAGAAGAAAGCGTCCAGGTCGAGGTGAATAATTTTGCGTGCCATGGCTAAAATAAGTCGCCTGCTTTAGCAGGCGACTTGAGATCATACATCCAGGTTACGGACCTCTTTGGCGTGGGTCTGGATAAAGCGGCGTCGAGGCGGCACCAGCGCGCCCATAAGCATATCAAAAGTCTGATCTGCCTCGACAGCGTCCTCAACGTCAACTTGCAGCAAAGTGCGGTTTTCAGGATTCATGGTAGTATCCCAAAGTTGATCGGGGTTCATCTCACCAAGACCTTTGTAACGAGAAAGACTGATCTTGCCTTTACCACCCGATTTAGCCACGATACGCTCCATTTCATCGTCACTATAAGCGTAGGTAATTTGATTGCGGTAGTTGATACGATAGAGAGGCGGCTGGGCAATATAGAGGTGACCTTCATCGATAAGTGGCTGCATATAGCGGAAGAAGAGCGTCAACAAAAGCGTACGAATGTGAGCGCCGTCGACATCAGCGTCAGTCATGATGATAACTTTGCCATAACGTAGCCCCTTTACATCAAAGGAGTCCCCGATACCAGTTCCTAACGCGGAAACCAGCGATCTGACCTCGCGGTTCCCCAGGATCTTGTCCAGGCGGGCGCGTTCGGTGTTTAGGATTTTACCTTTCAACGGCAGGATAGCCTGGAAGTGACGGTCACGACCTTGTTTGGCAGATCCGCCTGCGGATTCACCCTCCACGATAAAAAGTTCAGATTTAGCTGGGTCGCGTTCTGAGCAGTCAGCCAGCTTCCCTGGCAGAGTCATGGATTCCAGCGCTGATTTTCGAATGACCAGGTCACGTGCTTTCTTTGCGGCATCCCTGGCCCGGGCTGAGGTGAGACACTTCTGGACAATGATCCTACCTGCTGAGGGATTTTCATCTAAGAAAGTGGATATCGTCTCCCCCACGATTTGCTGGACGTAGGTTTGCACGTCGGAATTCATCAGCTTGACTTTTGTCTGGCTTTCAAACTGCGGATCCGGATGTTTGATGCTGATGATGGCGGTCAGGCCTTCGCGCGTGTCTTCACCGCTGAAGTTGGGATCAGAATCTTTCAAAATACCAGATTTGCGTCCGTAATCGTTGATACTGCGGGTGATCGCGGCTCTCAGACCAGTCAGGTGAGTCCCGCCGTCACCGGTATTGATCGTGTTGGCGAAAGTATAGATTGACTCCGAATAGGTGTCGGTATATTGGACCGCAAATTCAATGCTCACACCTGAAATCTCTTTTTCACCGTAGATCATTGGGTGGAGCACTTCACGGTTGCGATTGACGTAGCGGGCAAATGAGGCGATGCCACCTTCAAAATGAAAAGTCATCTCCTTGCCTGAGCGCTCATCCAAGAGTTTGATGCTGACACCCCGGGTTACAAAGGCCATTTCACGGAAACGCTGGGCAAGCGTTTCGAAGCGAAAGCTGACCTCCTCCAGGAAGATACTGCGGTCGTAAAGGAAGGTAGTTGAGGTTCCAGTCCCCTCGCCTTTGTAAGTCCCGATCGATTTGACAGCATCCTGCGGGATGCCTTTTTCATAACGCTGAAAATATATTTTGTTATCACGATGGATGGTAACTTCCATCCATTCTGAGAGGGCATTCACTGCTGATACACCAACCCCATGAAGACCGCCAGAAACCTTATAACTGCCTCCGCCGAATTTACCGCCGGCATGCAGAACTGTCATGACAACCTGCAGCGCTGAAATTTTCTTCTCAGGGTGAATACCAACCGGGATGCCGCGGCCATTGTCTTTGACAGTGACGCTTTCGTCCGCGTGGATGGTTACCGATATCTCAGTTGCGCTGCCTGCCAGTGCTTCGTCGATTGAGTTATCCACCACTTCATAAATCAGGTGGTGCAGGGCTTTGTTGTCGGTGCCGCCGACGTACATACCAGGTCTGCGGCGAACAGCCTCAAGACCCTCAAGGATTTGGATAGCCTCTTCGTTGTAAGTAGCTGTGTTTTTGTTGTTCAATGTAATTCTCCGCTCAAACTTTTAACTGATCAGGACCAGAAGTCTCTGCAGTTAAGGATTCTTGCACGCATGCGCGCGCGTCAATATAAAAGTGAAAACTGGCGACAAAAAAGATCGTGGTGACCAGGGCATGACCCAGGATCGAAATAATCAGCATCCAGGAGTCATCGGTAGGGATTTGCCAGAGAAAATTTGCCGCGTACGTTGTGAAAATGGACATAAAGATAAACAGGGAGGTTTTGCCATTCGTGGGTCTTACTACCCGAATGCTCTCTCGGGCTGCTTTGGTAAACTTATTTCCATATAACACAATATCATGTGCCGTAAAAAATACAGGAATCGTTGTTGAAATCACGACCAGGCTGAGAAAGAAGTAGCCAACTGATCCTAATATAGGCAGAGCGGCACTGAATACAGAGATTAAGAGCAGTGCCGGGATTAGTACAAATAAACCTGCCAACAACAATACGAAGGTCAATGCGAAAAGTGACAATAGCTGCCGGAGAAATTTATTTGGGGCCACAACTGCGGTATTTTTCTGGACAGCCATACGGATCACCGTAAGAAAAAGAGCCCCAAACACTATCCCAATAAGCGAGAAAACCAGGATGTAGAAAAAGGCACCAACAGCTGATCCAACCTGTTCCGACGAGATTGCACCCAGGGGGTTGAGCTCCAGCGGTCGGAATGCCAGCAGGCTGGGAATGCCGATAGGGTAGCTGCGCAGGAAGGCGGTAAGGCTGAAGTTCTTAAAAGTTGCAATCGTTGCCGCGCTTAATTCCTGCCACGAATTCAGCATTTCAACCGTGGTCTCTGGAGGCAGAACAACCGCTTCAATCATTTCTTCAACCTGAACAGTGATGAGCAACCGCTTGCCGAAAAGGAAATAAATATCGAGTAAAATTGGGAACAGCAAAAGGTAGGCATGCGTCGACAAAGTGTCGAAACCTGCCTTGATTGCGTTGAAAACTTTTGGCTGTTTTTTAGCCGGAATAGCAAATCTCATAACCTTAAAATTATACCATTCAACCCGGTATTTTGCATCTTTTAGTCGGAGTGGCTGATAGCGCTCATCGAGGAATATGGGGCGTTATTCTGTCCAAAATTCATCCGATGAGTCTACCTGGCGTTAATATTTGGCTTTCGCGGCAAAACAACCTCGTGATAAAATTTTGCCATGACAAATCAAAGACATTCCAGTCTGTATCTTAATCGGTTTAGTATCTTACTGGCATTTCTTGCTTTCGGATTTGCGCTGGTTTTTCTTCTGCCGGGAGATCTGGACGCAGTTTCGACAAATATCCTGGGGATACGCATCCAACTCAGTTATTACAGTTTTGTCCCTTTTTTGCTGGCACTATTGGCAGCAGTTGGAGCAGTGTGGGTTTTCTCCACTCACCCAATGTGGCTTGAAGAGAAATTGAGCTTGCTGCGCCTGCTACCTCATCTGATGTTGCCATTTATTTCAACCATGATACTCGCTATCGTTCTGAGGCAGTCGGCCAGAAGTTTGACCTGGTGGGTGGTCTACCTGACCGGTTATATCATTGTGGTCTTACTGCTCAGGGCGGAATTCGTTTTGATTGGGGAAACTGGATTGAATTCTCTCGGTTACTCGATTTTGATCATTAGCTTTTCGTTTGGGCTTTTTCTTCTTTTCACAATATCATTAAAAAATAGCGACATCCGCATAATTGCCCAATTTTTGCTGATTTTTCTTTCTTCCATGTTTGTTTCATATCGTTTGCTGAGCTTACGTGAAACCTCATCCGATAATTTTCTGATGGCTCTATTGGCATCCTGGTTGGTTACCCAATTGGCCGTTGGGCTGCATTACGTTTTTATTCGTCCGATCCAATATGGATTGCTGTTGACGGGCCTGCTTTACAGTCTTTCGAGTTTGCTTAACCAGTTAAAACCAGAGAAAAGCTGGTATCAATACCTGGAACCCCTCGCGATGGCAGCTGTGACAATCGTGTTGCTTGTGGTCAGCTCAGTTATCTGAGGAATCCTTCTTTTTCTTTAATTCTGACAGGTAAAGCCACTGCAGGTTACGAATATGAAGGTCCTGGGCGAGACCACCCATGCTGATACGCGGCTTGCCGCTGTCTTCTACCAGCTGGGAGCGCAGGAAATCCAGCGGATTACGCCGTCTGAAGGCAGTTCTGACAAGTTTGCGAACCGACTTCAGGTAGTCAAGATGACTGTTGGTGACTTCATCGATTTCGCCTCGTAAAACAACATCCCCATGACCTTGAATGATATTCTCCAAGCCCATCTGTCCTATCTCGGTGATCGTATCCGTCAGGACATCGATATCGCCTCCGACAAAATAAGGAATGGGCATGAAGGCGTCTCCGCTGAAGAGGATGCGATCATCTTCAAGAAAAGCGGACACGCTGTCGTCCGAGTGCCCTGGAGTGGGGAAGACCTTGAGATGCTTTTTCCCAATTCGGAGGAAGAGAGAACCCTGCGCGATGGTGATTTGGGGTTCCTGGATGCAGAGACTGCGGAACAAAGGATTGTTCTTTCCAGCTTCTGCCAGGGCGCTTTGACTGCGATTGAGCATCAATTCACGGCACAACTCATGACCGATGACCGTCGCCTCCGGAAAGTTGCAGTTACCCCAGCTATGATCGGCATGATGGTGAGTGTTGATGAGATATCGAACCGGAACCATCAACTCTTCTTCAATGAAATATTTAATTTCGGGGGTTTCTTCTGGCATTAATGTGTCAATCAAGACTGCCCATTGTGGACCAATGATCACGCCAGCTGTTACTTGCGCATAGACTTCACTTTGAAACCAATATACATTATCCGATACTCGCTCTTTCTGCATTCCCAGTCACCTCTTAACAGATGGGAAGTAGAATAGCATAAGTGAGTACAAAAGTCAAAAATTAGCCCTTTTTCCTCGTTAAGTATAGATAAGTCACGACGATACCGCCCACTATGGCCGCTCCTAAAATTAGATAAATGTAGATCTCGCCTGAAGGTTGCTTACCGTCCTTGTCGAGGAATGTGCCTGGATTCTGAGTGGGGCGTTTTGTTTCGGTCGATTGTAGGTTGGTTGGTTTTTGGAATGGTTCCAAAGTTGGTGTAGCGGTAACCAGATTTTCTTCCGTCGGCTCAGGAGTGGCGGTTGTATAAGTGGGTGTGGGACTGCGATATGTATTGGGAGCTGTCGCGAATACAGTTGGTGTACTGGTGGGAATGCGTGTACTGGTTGGCCTCGAAGTCGAAGTTGGGCGCGGTGTCGGGCTGGCGGCAGAAGGGTCCTTTGCCAAGCGCATAGGTCCAATGGTTTGCTGGACCGATTCATCATCCCCAATGACTTCTAATTTGTAATAGTAAGTAGCGGACGGGGTAATGGCCCCATCTTCAACAACGTAGACGTGACCAGCAAGCGGTCCTCCCAAAGCTGGGACTTTTCCGCCAATCTGACTCCACGGACCTGCTTGTGAGGTTGCTTTGAAAATTCTGAAGCCGGAAGTGTTGGTCTCCCTTATAGTTCCCCAATTAACCTTTGCTGTGCCGTTTTGTTTCTCGAGAGCTCGCAGGAAACTGACAGCGCTGATCTCAAATCCGAGGACGAAAGGGGTGAAGGTGAGGTCATTTTTTAAATCAGGGCGGCCATCGTTATCAAGCAGCACTTCAATATACCTTCCTTGAAGGTTACAGCGCACCTCCTGACCGCTGAAGATGCCCCCTGTTTCTCCTTGTGGGCTGTCGCCCGCGTTATCCCAACCAGCTGTTACACCCGTTTTGGGATCTAGCCACATTAAGGGAAAAGCCTGCATCGAGCCGGAACCGCAGAGGGAAATCGATTGTATGGCTTGTTCGCAAACACTGTTTCCTGCGTAAGAAAAACGCAGAGTCATTGACTGCGGTTGGCTGCCTTCCGCGCTAAAAATGTCAAAGTAATTACTGCATGCTGTCAAATCATCCAGCGCTAAGCTCGGAAAAGGTCTGATATTCCCGTGATTGATTGCGTAAATGTTTGCAGCACCACTGCTTTTAGCCGAAAACCCATAAAAGTCATATGAAGGGTAAGACGATGTGAGCTCGAAAGAGGCAGCCTGAACACCGGTCTGGGCGCTGACAATTGGCGCGCCAAGCATGCGTAAATTATCAGCTCCGCAGCCCTGCGCGCTTTCAGATGCCATTATGCCCGTACCCCAAAAATTGTGATTAACCTCGTTGTTGTTCTGGCAGATTACCTGCGGTTGGTTCCTATTGTCGAAAATGTTGTTGGCTGTCAGCTGCAGTCGGGAGGTAACCTCGTTATTTTCGCTGAGAAGCGCGTAGCCATCATTGCTTTTTATCTCGCTAAAGCGAACTATCAAGTTACCCAAACCGTTTTTATGAACAATCGCGTTTCGACCGTATTCAAAAGTTGTATTTTCAATCAGTACAGGATGCGGACTTTGGACGATGACCAGATCACGAGATGGGGATGTACAGCTGCCATCGGTAATGTGAAGATTTTTTAAGGTTACTTCGGACTTGATCAGAAGCATTGGCTGCGAACAATCACTGCTGGAGGTGCTAAGCCAACCGTCATTTTCTCCGATCAGTTTTACCGGGAAATCTATGGTTACTTGTCCGCTTTTGATCTGATAAGGAGAAAGAATGTGAATCCGCGCTCCGCCCAGATTATTGTTCCGGGCAAAGGTGAGCGCCTTATTCAAACCAATCGCTTGAGGGGTGTCAGGATCGTCATTGTAAAAACATTGAGGTTTGCCGCTGCAGCCACCTTCAGTGTTTGCCACGAATATATCAAAAGACAAGTTTTGCGCGGTGGAGTTTGAAGTCAGCCTTGAAAGACCCATCAGGATCATGATGACCGCAATCAGTGACAAAAGTACTTTCCCTGTTTTCATCTGATTAGATTATAACCTCGATGAAGTTGCAATCTGCTGTGTTAAAATTCAATTTATGGAAACCGTCTTCTCATCATTGAGGAAAAGTTCTTTCTTTATCTTCGCCAGTCTGTTGACCTATGCAATTGGCGCTGTTTTGGCTGGTTTCGAATCCAGCCGCATCGATTGGTCTAGTCTCCTTATAGGTGTTCTTTTCTTTCTGACAGTTTTGGCATTGCAGCAGCTATTCAACTACCTGACTACATCAAAAATAAACCCATACAGCCGTGTTAAATTCGAACGTGGAAATCGGAAGGGGCAGTTGTTTGTTTTGACGATTGCGCTGTTTATGGTTTATCTTTTCTTCGTCTACGCGCTGCTGCGATTGAACAAACTGATCGGCGTGAATCTGATTTACATCCTCTTCATTACCGTATTGATGCTCATGATCATTACGCGGACAGGAAAAATGGCTTTCCAAACCTATAGTGTAATTATCGAGGGCTTGATCGTTTCTCCTTTGATGCTTTTGTTTGGCGGTGGATTACAGGATCTGAACCCAGGGGGCGGTCATGTTTTCCTGACTTTGGCGTTTTTTTTCCTTTACATAGCCACCCGAACATCCCTTTTATTTGAAGATTACGGAGAGGAGCAGAGAGTCGGTGATAAATCACTTTTGGATCTGATCAGCTGGGAGAACGGAATAAAACTCCAAAACATCTCCCTGGTGGCTGCTTATCTGATTTTCTTTTACTATTTTTTTCGAAATGGTTCGTTAGGAATGAACTCGCCGGTACTTTTTACGGCAATATTTGGTGTATTCAGCATGTATTTGTTGAACCGTATGGCCAGGGGAATGAAACCCCACTGGCAGATCATCAAAGCTACTGCCTTCCTGCATTTCTTCGCGGTATGCTATTTACTTGTTTTTCCACTAATCTAAGGAGATATTATGTTAAAAGAAGGCGATTTAGCACCAGACTTTGAACTACCGGATCAAAACGGCGATCTGCACAAATTGTCAGATTATCGGGGGAAGAAGGTCGTGCTCTATTTTTATCCCAAGGACGACACACCGGGTTGCACCAAAGAAGCCTGCAGCTTTAGGGACAGTTTCGGAGATTTTCGCAAACATGGCATTGTTGTACTTGGTGTCAGCAAGGACAGCGAAAAATCTCATGCCCTCTTCCAGGAAAAGTACTCCCTACCTTTTTCATTGCTGTCTGATACGGACACAAAGGTCAGTCAGGCTTACGAAGCCTGGGGAGAGAAAAAATTCATGGGAAAAGAAATGGTCGGGATGAACCGGATCACTTACGTGATCGATGAAGATGGCAGGATACTGAAAGCTTATGAGAAAGTTAAACCTCAGTACCACGCCCAGGAAATATTAAACGATATTCTTTAGTCTTCTCCGGATGACACCAGCACTCTACTGAACGCTTAGAACGACTTTGGCTTCCTCCCACAGGTTTTCCAAGTCGTAAAACTCCCGTAGATCTGGTGAAAAAAGGTGAACGACGACATAGCCGTAATCAAGGATAACCCAGCCAGTTTGACCGCTTCCCTCTATTACGGGTGAATAATTGTGCTCCTTTTTGATTTGCTCTTTGACAATGTCAGACAAGCTATCCAAAAGGCGCTCATTATTTCCATTTGCTATAACAAAGTAGTCTGTAAAATCTGACAGACCCTTCAAATCCATCAATAAAATGTTTTCGGCGAATTTATCTTCGAGAATATTTACAATTTCACGGGCTAAGAGTATTGGTTCCAGTAGGTCACCTCGTTTCTTTTGGCTATTTTACCCTAAGTTGAAATATTGCACTTTTTTGTATATAGGACCTGATGGTGTCAGCGTGCTTTCAGACAGCTCAAATGCGGTGATATTTGTCTCACCAAAATAAATCTCTTTGTAGGCGGAAAGTGTTTGAACTATCATTGCTGATTCTTGCTTGGTCAGCCTTTCTGAACCTCTGGCAAGGGTAAGGTGAGGTGAATAGCGCGGTCTTTGATCGAGTTGCAGGAATTCGGTGCAATGAACGACCCGGTCAAACAGTTTCTCAAGATGGGAGCTATCTCTGGTCCCTGCCCAAATTGTGCGGAGCGCGCCTCGGGAACCGAAATGATCAACCCCCTGAAAAATAAGGTTAAACCTATCGCTAGTTTCTGCAACTAAACGTAGCGATGAAACCAATTCCGGGACTTGCTTTATGTTGGTGTCGCCAAGAAAACGGAGAGTGATATGGAACAAACCAGGGTTAACCCACCGGATTCCCTTAAAACCTAATTCTTTTTGAAGTTCTTTTTGGAAAGAAGCAATAGCCTCAATTGTGGCTTGATTTGGCCTGATTGCGATAAAAAGTCTCTTGATCATGGTGTGTCTAAAGTTTCCAATAATTTTTCACAACTCCTGTTTTATTTTATGGTATATTTTAGATACCTGCTGTGTTTGTGATGCGGCAATACAGTTTTGTACCAACACCGATAAAAATGGTTTGAACTCACACCAGGTGACGTGATAGACGCAAGTCAAGACCGATCTTGGAGGTAAAACCAACCCCTGCATTTGCAGGTTCAAAACCATTTCGCACACGGCACAGCGGGGATTTCATTATAAAATAGATGATATGTCCTATCAGAAACAACTTTTTCTAACAATCCTTTTTGTGGCGCTCACAACCTCAGGTTGTTCCGCCTTTAATAAGGGAAAAATCAGCCAGGATTTCCTGCCCGGGAAAGAATCCGGGCAGATTTTATTTGAAGACGACTTCGACGATCATTCGACTGGATGGGAAGTTGTCAATAATGCCTACGAATTAAAGGGCTATTCGACCGGTGGTTACATGATCTCGATTAACCAGCCAAGCTCCAGGGCAATTTCTACAACAAATCTGAGCTACACCAATACTGAAATCAGCGTTGAGACCCAGAAGATCACCGGCGCGCGTGATACCCAGTTTGGCCTTGTTTGTCGTTACCAGGATAAGTTTAATTTTTACTCCTTCGTGATCAGTGCTGATGGTTATGCCGGCATTGTGCGAATAGTTGACGGCCTCAAGGAACTGATTGGTTCGGAACAATTCATCCGTGTTGAATCGCTTAACTTAGATGACGGACAAAACCGCATGACTGCCCTTTGCTCCGATGACAACCTGATTCTGGAAGTCAACGGTGAGACCATACTCAAGGTTAAAGATGACACTTTTAGCAGTGGTGACACCGGCTTGTTTGTGGAAACTTTTGAGGTTGCATCGGCTGCGGTTGTCTTCAACGATTTTCTGATTAAAAAACCCTGATGAAGATCTTCCTTGACATGGTGGGCTGCCGCCTCAACCAGGCGGAAATTGATGCCATGGCAATCGATCTGGCTAATCGTGGGGCAAAAATTGTTTCCGACCCCGAATCAGCAGATACAATAATTGTTAATACCTGTTGTGTGACAGCGAAGGCTTCAGCTGACTCCCGAAAAATGCTTCGTCATTACAAGAACAAGTATCCTGCAAAAGTGGTCAGCACTGGCTGTTGGGTGAGCGTGGCACAGCCTGAAGCAGAAGAAATCAGCGATCTGGCCTATTTAAACGATCAGAAGGAATTGATACCTGAATACCTCATCAAAAGCCCCCCAGACACATTCTCTGACCTGATTCACAAACCCAGGCTCGGACGCAGGCAGCGTACACGTGGTTTTGTCAAGGTACAGGATGGCTGCGATAATGCTTGCAGTTACTGTTTGACCACTATTGCCAGGGGTAACTCAGTCAGCACCAGCGTTGAAGACGTCCTGGGGCGGATCGCTCAACTTGAGAAAATGGGCAGCAAAGAAGTTGTCTTGACCGGAGTGCAGCTGGGCTCATGGGGAAAAGATCTTCACCCCAAACAGAGACTGCACAACTTGCTCGCGTCGATTTTAGAAAACAGCACTATTCCAAGAATCAGGCTTTCGTCGCTTGAGCCTTGGGATGTCGACCAGGAGTTGGTCAATCTTCTCAACCATGAAAGGGTAATGCCTCATCTGCACCTTCCACTGCAAAGTGGCTCAGACACGATCCTCAGGACAATGCGCCGACCGTTGAAATTAGGGCAGTTCAGCAAAATGATTGCCATGATCCGTCAGATCAGCCCTGAAACAGCCATCAGTACAGACATTATTACGGGGTTTCCAGGCGAGACTGACGATCTCTTCGAAGAATCCTTTGACTATATCCGTCAATGCAATTTCAGCGGGGGGCACGTTTTTTCGTTTTCGCCGATGCCCGGAACAGTAGCCTCTGAATTGCTTGACCAGGTTCAGCCAGCGATAATCAAAACGAGGACTAAACGTCTGCTTGATTATTTTTCTTCCCAACAGGCAGGATATAAACTTCAAAAAGTGGACCTGATGACCGATGTGTTGTTTGAACGCAGAAAAATGACACCACAAGGCAGTTATTACACTGGCTTTAGTGAGGACTATCAGAGGGTTATCTGTTTCAGCGATGAAACCCTGCTCAACCAGCTAAAAACCGTGAAGATCGTAGAGATGAATGAAAAGGGAGATTTGGTTGGGCAGTTTGTCTCTCAAAATCGGCTATAGTTCACCTTGACTGAAAGGGTAAATAAGGTAGAATTGAAGGGTTATGGATTTGAAAAATAGTCCTGGTTTAGTCACGTCTGTGACAAAGAACTGGGATTGTCTGAAAGGATAAGGAAAATGTCAACAAAGAGGACCTATCAACCCAAAAGAAGAAGACGCTTACGCGTTCACGGATTTAGAGCCAGAATGAAAACAGCCGATGGACAGAAAGTGCTGAAGCGCAGACGTTTGCGCGGGCGTCAGGAATTAGCCAAGAAAGCGAACAACCACGTAAAGCGCGTTCGCTGGTAGACATAGATGAGATTGCAGCGGGTATGCCCAGCAACTCAGACCTGGCAATACTTCGTAGCTCACAGGAAATAAGTGCAATCCGCAAGGAGGGCAGATCATTTTCTAACCAATACATTGTGTTGGTGGTAAGACCAAACGACCTTGAAATAAAAAGGTACGCGGTCATTGCCACCCGAAGTGTTGGAGGCGCGGTTGAACGCAATCGCTGCAAACGTCGGATACGATCAAGAGTGGCTAAACTTGCACCAGAAATTATCAAGGGCAATGATTTTCTGATCATTGCCCGCGTTAGTTTGCTCTCTGCTATTCCCACAATGGTGGATCAGGCATTTGAGCAAATCTTTTCTCGAGCAGGGTTACTGAGCACAAATGAGTGAACAGGTAGTAAACCAGGAAGGGCACTACACAGACCCGCCATTGGAAGATCTGCCAGGAACATTGGCAAATTTTCCAAGACGGTTGTTGCTCTTGCTCATCAAACTCTACCAGAAGACCTTCTCGAAAACACTGCCGCCGAATACCTGCCGGTTTTACCCGACCTGCTCTCATTACGGCTACCAGGCTATCTACAAGTATGGTGTTTTTAAAGGTGGTTGGTTGGCAGTAAAACGAATCGTAAGATGTAACCCCTTCAATGAAGGTGGAATAGACCCAGTTCCTTGATCGGAGTAGTATGAACAAGAAGGTTATAAGAATAGTGGCTCTGCTGGTTTTAGCTGGCGCGGTTCTGACAGGATGTGCGGCGGGAGTTCGGGCAGAAAGCACACCAGGGGTGACAGTAACAGACGATTATGTATATGTGGCATATATGAACAGCCTCTATCAGTTAGATCGCTTAAACGGAAGTCAGGTTTCTATTTTCCCTGAGAAAGCCAGCGCCAATTTAGCGATGTATGCTCCTCCGGTTGCGGAAAACGGTTATGTTTACTTTGGCGACCTGGCAAACGAATTTCATAAGGCAACCGCCGGAAATCTCACCCAGATGGTGTGGACTTTTGATCAGGCCAGAGGATGGTTCCAGGCGAAACCAGCACTTGCCGGCGACATAGTTATCGCACCCAGTACTGACCGTAATGTATACGCGATTAGAACAGAGAGTGGCAACCTTGACTGGGTTTACGAAGGTGAATACGCTTTTATCGCTGAACCTGTTATTGTGGGAGACAAAATTATTGTTAGCGCGCAAGACCGCCATGTCTTGGTATTGGACCGAATTAGCGGACAAGAACTGTATCGGACGGAGATGACAGGAGCTGTTTTGTCCGCCCCGTTGTACGATGTTGAGACCGGCTCGGTATTTGTTGGAAGCCTGGGTCGTGAGATGATTTCCTTCGACCTTGAAACCGGTGCAGTAAATTGGGTTTATGGTGAGGGTAAAGATCTTTCGACTGTATGGGCTACACCAATACTCCTTGACAATCAGCTGATTTTCACGGACACAAGTGGAAAAATCATTGCTTTGGACCCGAAAACTGGTGAGGAGCTGTGGCAGAATCACGCCGGAGGCAGAGTAATTGCGGGAGCAACGCTGGTTGAAGACAAAGGTTTCCTGGTAGCACGCGAAGACGGTACGATGACGTTCTATGCGCTGACTCAGGGTGGCGACTGGACCGTAACTGTTCCAGGTAATATTTATTCAAAACCGATCGTCGGTGGAAACCAGATTTTCGTGCCTGTTGTAAAGGCTGACGCCTTACTCTATACGTACAGCACCAGCGGTGTACCTGGCTGGTCATTCAGTCCGGCGAAATAGGAGATTCACTATGTGGGATACCATAATTGTTCAGCCCTTCACTAATTTATTACTTCTCATTACTATGTTGGTAAATAATTTCGGCATCGCCATAATTCTTTTTACCATTCTGATTAAATTAATTACTTACCCTTTGACCGCCAAACAATTGAAATCTTCAATGGCGATGCAAGATCTTCAGAATGATCCGCAATACAAGAAGACGATGGAGAAGTATAAGGACAACAAAGAAAAAGCAGCCGAAGCCCAGATGAGGATCTATAAGGAAAAAGGTGTCAGTCCATTTGGGTCTTGTCTGCCGACGCTGATTCAATTCCCGGTCATCTTAGGTCTGTACCAGGGAATCATGCGTGTTATGGCCTCAACACCGCTCGAGCTGGTCAAGCTCGAACGACTTGTTTATCCGTTCCTGGACGTAAACAAGATTTTGCCCATCCAAAACCGGTTCCTGTGGATGGACCTTGGTCAGCCAGACCGGATGTTGATTGGCAGCATCGGCATTCCGATTCTTGCCATCCTCGTGGTGATAACCACCTTTATCCAGTCCAAAATCATGCAGCCACCAACCCAGGGGGGCGCCAACGATCAGAGTGCAGCGATGAACAGCAGCATGACCATGATGATGCCACTGATGATGGGCTGGATGGCATATCAGTTCTCCGCTGGTCTGGCGCTCTATTTTCTGACCAGCAATGTCACCACGATTGTTCAGTACGCGGCTATGGGGCGTGCAGACTGGTCTAAAATTCTTCCCTGGGTCCAGCCAAAGGAAACTGGAAAGATAACGCCTGTAATTGATTTAGAAGATGATGATGACGAAGAGGAAGAGCAAGAGGTCGTCAAAACTGTCAAACCTTCAGCCAGATCGGCTGCAAAACGGAAGAGACCTAAAAGGAAGAAGTGAGTGAGGGAAAAATGATTAATAGAATGACTCTCGAAATCATTGCTCCAACTGTTGAAGAGGCCATAGAAAAAGGGCTTGATCAACTTGGTCTGGAACAAGATGACGTGGACGTCGAGATTTTGGACGAAGGCAAACGCAATATTTTCCGCTTTGCCGCAAGGCAGGCACGCATTAGATTGACGGTTAAATCTGCGGAAGCTAAAGTTGAAGAAGTTATTATCGATGACCTTGACGAAGACGAAAGCGAATTTGATCTGGAGCTTGATGATGTGAGCGAAGATGAAGATGAAGATCTGCAGGATTACGATTTAGCGGACGATGACCTGGACTCCAACTATGTGAAAGGCCAAATCAAATCAACAGTCAATAAATTGCTTGACCTGATGAAAACTGACGCTGTCACAACTGTCGACTTAAAGACCTCAGAAGACGATGAGCGCAAATTTTACAGGGTTGAAATTGAAGGGGATGACCTCAGCTTCCTTATTGGGCGCCGTGCTGAGACGCTGAACGCGATCCAATATTTGGTCAGCCTAATGGTAAGTCATGAGTTTGGACGTTGGATCCCGATTCAGGTGGATATCCAAAACTACCGATCCAGGCGCGAGAAAGAGCTTCAAAAATTAGCCCGGAGGATTGCTGATCAGGTGGTCTCAACTGGTAGGAAGCAGACCCTTGAGCCCATGCCGGCCAATGAGCGCAGAATCATCCATATCGAACTGCGCAGGCGTAATGACGTTTATACCGAATCTATCGGCGAAGATCCTTATCGTAAGGTGTACGTCTACCCTGCAGAATAATTGAACTTAGTTGCCATGCGAACAGTTGATATCATCATCAAAAAACGGGATAAAGAAGAACTCTCCAAGGCAGAGATAGATTTCCTCATCCAAAATTTCACCTCTGGTGAGACACCTGACTATCAGATGGCTGCCTGGGCTATGGCAGTGCTGCTAAATGGAATGAGCCATCAGGAAATCACAGATTTGACCATGGCAATGGCAGCATCCGGCGATCAACTGGATTTGAGTGAATTCGGTGGTCAGGTTGTGGATAAGCATTCTACAGGTGGTGTCGGCGATAAAACAACGCTCGTGGTTGCGCCTGTTGTGGCAGCTTGTGGCTTGCCTGTAGGAAAGATGTCTGGCAGAGGGCTCGGTTTTAGCGGTGGAACAATTGACAAACTCGAATCCATCCCAGGCTTCCGGTCAGATTTGAGCACAGAAGAATTTATTAATCAGCTTCGGGAGCATGGAATTGTTTTGACCGGTCAGAGCGTTGACCTGGCTCCTGCAGATGGCAAACTATATGCCTTGAGGGATGTGACTGGAACAGTTCAATCCATTCCTTTAATCGCCTCATCTGTCATGAGTAAAAAAATCGCATCTGGTGCCGATGCCATCGCCCTGGATGTTAAAGTTGGGCGAGGTGCCTTTATGAAAGACCTTGAACAGGCCAGAGAATTGGCTGAGGTCATGGTCGCCATTGGAAAATTGAGCGGACGTCGCGTAATAGCCGTGCTTTCTCAAATGGATCAGCCCCTCGGAGTCGCGGTTGGAAACGCATTGGAACTGAAAGAGGCCATCGAGATGCTAAACGGACGAGGTCCCGAAGACTTCCATGAGCATTGCATTGACCTTTCGGCTTACATGTTGATTTTGGGCAAGAAAGTTGTTGATCTTGAATCTGGACGAAAACTGGCTCAGCAAGCTATTGATGATGGCAGCGCCTTAAGAAAATTCAAGGAGTTGATTGAAATTCAAGGTGGTGACGTTAGCGTGATTGATCATCCGGAAAAATTACCGGTAGCGAAGTTCATCATTTCGATTACGTCTGAATCAAGCGGTTGGGTCAAAGTAGTGGACGCCAAGGAAGTCGGTGAAAGCTCGGTCATGATTGGTGCGGGTCGCGCCAGGAAAGGCGACCAAATCGACCCGGCCGTTGGAATAATGGTTCGGGTAAAAGTAGGCGATAAAGTTGAGGTGGGGCAAACGCTTTTCGATGTGCATGTTGATGACCGCAAATCGTTTGATACTGTCTTTCAAAAATTGAAAGCCTCAGTTGAGCTCTCTGATGAACCGGTTGAACCGCCACCTTACTTTTGGGATGTGCTAGGACTCAATTAAATCAACCCGGTTTACCGGGTTTTTTCTTGGAAATTTAAGGAAAACTATGGAAAAAGAACGTAAAGACATTCGAAACATCGGCATCATTGCGCATGTTGATCATGGGAAGACAACCCTGATTGACTCTATGCTCAGACAGGCTATGGTGTTCAGACTAAACCAAAAAGTTGTTGATCGCGTGATGGACTCAAGCGATCTCGAACGAGAACGCGGGATTACTATTTTGGCTAAAAACGCCTCAATTAGTCTGCCAGACCCCAAGAGTGGTGAAATGGTCAAACTAAATATCGTGGACACCCCTGGACATGCCGATTTTGGCGGCGAGGTTGAACGCATCATGAACATGGTCGACGGCGTGTTACTGCTGGTCGACGCGGCTGAAGGTCCGAAGCCACAGACACGTTTTGTGCTCAAACAGGCGGTTGCAAAAAATCTAAAAACTATCGTTGTTATCAATAAGCTTGACCGGAAAGACATCGATATAGAACAGACAGTAAACGCGACATTCGACCTGTTTGTCGAGTTGGGAGCTAATAACGAAATCCTGGATTTTCCTATCATCTACGCCGAAGGACTTTTAGGCCGGGCGGGCAGGCAGCCCGAACTGGAAGAAACCCTTTTGCCTTTGTTTGAAACTATTCTGAGCGAAATCCCAGGCCCCACCGTAGACCCCGATAACGAATTTCAAATGTTAGTGACCAACCTTGGTTATGATGAATACAGTGGTGTAACCGCAACTGGTCGAATTTATGCTGGTACCATTCGTACCGGCGACCCTATGCTGCGATTAATGCCAGACGGCGTCCAGGAAAAGCTGCAGGTTAAATATATTTATGCCTATCAGGGTCTGGAAATGAAATTGATTGACGAGGCCGAAGCTGGAGATATCATCACGATTGCAGGGCTGAAAGATATCCAGATCGGAGACACACTCAGTTCCCCCAACAATCCGATTGCGCTGCCGAGAATTGAAGTGCAACCGCCCACCGTCAAGATGACCTTTGGCGTGAACACCTCACCATTGACAGGCAGCGAGGGCAAGTGGAGCACCTCCCGTAAAATCCTGGAGCGGTTGAATGAGGAGGTACGAAAGAATATTTCCTTGCGAGTTGAAGAAACCGAACAAAAAGATGTTTTTATGGTATCGGGCCGAGGGGAACTTCACCTGGGTATTTTAATTGAGACCATGCGCCGAGAAGGCTATGAATTCCAGGTCAGTCGTCCTGAGGCCATTGTCATTGAAGACGAATCGGGCCAGAAATTTGAACCCTTTGAGGAAGTACATATCGACGTGAATCAGGAATATGTCGGGGCTGTTGTTGAAATGTTGGGTCAAAGACGCGGACAGATGACTGATATGCGTAATAACAACGACGGCACCGTTCATCTGACCTTTACGATTCCCACACGGGGTTTGTTGGGTTTTCGCTATCGCTTTCTCAACGCTACCCATGGAAAAGGCGTCTTGAACAGCTTTTATATTGACAAACGTCCCCTTGAAGGCACTGTGGTCAACCGTAACAGCAGTTCAATTACCGCGATAGAGGAAGGCATTGCGACCACCTTTGGTCTGAAGAATGCTGAACAGCGCGGGATATTGTTTATCAGCCCGGGCGATGAAGTATACGAGGGCATGGTTGTGGGAGAAACACCCAGACCGCAGGACCTGGCGATTAACGTGACCAAACGAAAACACCTCACCAACATGCGCCAGTCGATACGTGATCTTGATGAACGCCTTGACCCACCCAGGCAGATGAGTCTGGACGAAATGATCGAATACCTGGGACCAGACGATTTACTGGAAGTGACCCCACAAAACCTGCGGATACGCAAAAGGATTCTAAACACACATGACAGGATGCGCTTCGACAAAAAAGGAGAAGACTAGCCTGCATTAACCCACCTTAATGCGCGTAGCCAGATTATTTTAATAATAAAAGGTATTTTCCCCAATAAGGACTATACAGGGCGAGTTGAGCCCCTCCAAATTCACCTGATAAGTGATGCAGATGCCGAACTGGTTAAATTGAGGTTGCTAAATTAGCCTGTCGTCCCTCGACGCCGGGTTCGATCATGAACAGGTCACCAGCGTACGGCTGCTCAGCGCGCTCTTCGGAAGTCAAGCCCACGGAAGCCGAAGTGATAAATAGCTTGCGCAGGTCCTCACCGCCAAAGGTGACGGATGTGGGTCTTTGGACAGGCACACTGATTTCGGTGAGAACCTCTCCAGCTGGGCTCAGCTGAAGCACGTGCCAGCCATCCCAAATCGCTGTCCAGATATTGCCATCCTTGTCCAGTGTGAGACCATCTGGAGTTCCTCTTTCAGTCTTGAAAAAGGTTGTGCGGTTGCTCAACTCGGCTGAGTGCAAGTCTATATCGTAGCGGTAGATAGTATTCTCCTGCGAATCCGTGTGGTAAAACAGGCCACCATCGAGCGCCCAATCCAGCCCATTGCTGGTTGTCAGATCGCTGATTTTCACCCTTAGATCGTCTTTCTCTAGAAGATAAAGATTTGACAATCCTTTTGGACCTTTGGTGCCAATCCAAAATCGACCTAAAGGATCTACTTTTCCATCGTTGAACAAAGTAGCTTGATCAGAATGATTAAACTCCAGGAACTGCTGTTCGAGGTTGGAATCCGGGTTCCAAAAACTTAAACCTGTTTCGGTTGCCAGGATGAAGTCATGGCTTTGATGTAATGCAATGCAACCGACCTTCTTACCAAGCGAATAGTTTTCAGATATCTGACTTGAGGTTTCATAAGAATGAATTACGCCATTATCGACGTCAAGCCAAAAAAGAGACTTTTTGCGATGGTCCCATAGAGGAGATTCACCCAGAGTATCCTGGCAAAAGATCAGAGGTTTCTTAATTTCATAATTTTTCATTTTAACTATCCTTCTCGAATATCCGGTTTGATTAGTTTGACTGGTGATGTTAAAATCAGTATATCAAAGGGAGAATCATGACTGAAAAGATATCTAATCCTAACAGAAATTTCTTTGTACCAGGATTTCTGAGGGTTCGGAGAGAGCAATACCTGATCAGTTTTATCCTGATCATCTTTTTCGCGTCCGCCGGACTGCTGGTCAGCTTACTTTTTCCACCGGAGTATGAAGCTGAATCCTTTGTCATCACCAACCTGGAGTTAGTCACAGACACCAATGTCACTGAAATCATGGTCGATTCTCAATTGGAGTTGGTTAGACGGATAATGTATCATCCCGACATTGTTGCTGAAGTTCTCTTGCTGGAAGAAGCAGTTGGAAATCCAATTACTTACACAAATTTAATGGAGAAGAGCCAGATCGAACGCAGATTGATGACGAATATCATCAAAGTGCGTGACGCTGATCCCGAAACTGCCGCACGAATCGCCAATCATTGGGCCAAGGTATCTTACGAAAATCTCAGCCAGGCATACTCCCACGCATTGCTTGTTTCAGAAGCGCATTGGACCATCACCTCAATTGAAGATTGTCAATCCGATCCGCTGGTAAATGAGACTGAATTTTGCCAGAACCTGACCCCTGAGGAAGTGGCCCGCCTGAAGTATGATGCGCACGAGGTTATCCTGGCAGAAGGCCCACAGACCTGGGGTCTTACTAAAGATTTAAAGGTCAGCCATTTCCAACCGGCTTCCATCCCAAAAAAGCCCATTCAGGGTGCCCGTGGAAATTTGATACTGGCAGGAGGAATGATTGGTCTTCTTCTTTCTCTGATTGTTTATGAACTACCAGAGTTCAAGAGGGGTTTCCGGGGATAATGATCCTTTCCGAAAGTTTATTAACTTTCTTTTGGAAAACCCTGTTGTTTTTTCTGCCTATCAGCAGTTTTACTTTACTTTCCAAGCTGTTTGGCGGCACCAGTGTCGCTCCATTTGCCGTAATCCCGACAGTGACCATTTTGATTTTCTGGTGGCTTCCGGCTTTTATCAAAAAGGGATTCAAACTCCCATATCAGCTTAAGCCCTTGTTAATATTTTTCTTTTTTGGAATTATTTCAACTTTGCTGTCCGTTTTCCACACTGTACCAACCTTCAGGGACATATCCTGGGCGCATAATATCGCTGAAGTCCTGGTTACTTTCTCGATGGGGGTAGCTTTTTATCTGGTGACAATTTTTGTAGTGAATAGTCCTGAGCGTTTGCGATCTGCGCTTCGCTGGATCACAATTGGTGGAATCATTCTGATGGTCTATTCCTGGATGCAGTACAGCAGTTGGATCGCGTTGGGCAGATTTCCTGAATGGATGAGGAGGCTGCAGTCTTTCATATCGTCAAATGGAAAGCTATTTGATCGGCGTGCTTCGGGACTCACTTATGAACCCTCCTGGCTGGCCCACGAGCTAAACCTTATTTATATTCCCATCTGGCTTGGTTTGAGTGTAAGTGGGCAGAGTATCTTCAAAAAGAAATTGTTTAACAAAATTCAATACGAAAAGCTCCTATTTTTGCTTGCAGCGGCTACGTTGTTCATCAGTTTTTCCAGAATAGGTTGGATAACCATGATCATTTTGGCTGCCTACGTACTTTTCAGGTTAACAAACAACTGGATTAAGAATTTGTCTGCCAACCAAAAGGACAAAAACGCTCAACTCAACTCTGCCAGGCAACTCCTTTTTCGCCTGGGTGTCTGGTTAGGATTGCTTGCCTGTCTGATTGTGGTCAGCTTTTTAGCCGGAGTTGTTCTTACCAGAATTGACCCGCGAATGACTGAATTATTTGATATCCGGCGGCTAATGGTCTATGGCTTTATGAGCTGGGCGGCAAAATTAGGTTTTGCTGAACGAATTATTTACTGGATGGCCGCTTATAACGTCTTCAAGATTTTCCCTATGTTGGGCGCAGGCTTTGGAATACCGGGCTACTACTTCCCCGTAACCCTATCCAATTTTGGCACTCGCTTGCCTGAGATTAATAAAGTTGTGCTTACTCAAAACTTTATACCAAACGCGAAAAATCTGTGGATCAGGCTTCTTTCTGAGACTGGCATCGTTGGCTTCGCCTTGTTTGCCTCCTGGGTGTTGACCCACTGGCGCAATGCTGATGATCTTGAAAAACAGAGCAATCCTGGATTGCTGAAGGCGATGGGGTTGGTGGGTAAGTTGATTGTTATCGCTATGATTGTGGAAGGCTTCAGTCTGGATACTTTTGGATTGCCCTATTACTGGATTGGTTTGGGCCTGATTGCTTCCAGCTGGTTAATCCAAGATCAGCAATCCGCCAAAATCGGCGCAAACATCGAAGTCACCAGCGACAGCAAAGCCTGAGTGTATTCATTTTCGGCAGGTAACAATTGGTTTAAGCCTGTTTGGGCTTCGAGATAAAATTCACGGGCAATTTGGAGTGTTTTCTGTTTGATCTGGTTATGTTCCAATTCAGCTTTGATGTCTTCCATCAATAAATTCCCTGCCTGGTCTTCCCGCATCCATAGTTCACGAAAAGTCTCGGAGCTTGCCATTGCAGCCACAGCTGGGTAGGCTTTTTTCCTGGTGAGCAGATCCGTGCTGACTGACTTACCCGTCTGATCAGAAACACCCCAAATACCCAGGTAATCGTCCTGAACTTGGAAGCCCAGACCGAGGTCGCGACCTATTCGCGCGATGTGCCTGGTGAACTGGTCCTCGTAATCCATCAGTATTGCCCCAATGGAAAAAGCAGCAGAGAATAACCGCGAGGTTTTCAGGCTGATCATATGGATGTATTCGTCAATACTGATTTGGTCTGCATGCTCGTATTGAATATCCAGCTGCTGTCCCTGGATGACCCCAAGTGAAGCTTCCTGAAACTCATTCAGAGCTTTATGCAGAACCTGTAAGGGAAAAGTATCAGGTTGATTGCCCATTAAATACTGACTGATCCCTGCAAGATAATCACCAACATTAATCGCAAGCGGAACACCAACTTGAGTCCATAAGGCCGGGTGTCCGTGACGGATTTCTCCCTGGTCCTGAATGTCGTCGTGAATCAAGGTGAAGTTATGCAACACCTCCAAGGCGCTGGCAGCCTGGAAGACCGCATCAGGCTTACCACCAAGGGAGGCATAGGTGAGAATCAAAAACATTGGGCGAAGTCGTTTTCCGGGCACTGCCACTGGACCATCCCAGCCAAAATGGTAAGAGACCATCTCGTTCAGGCCGGTTATTTCAGCAGGACAATGATCCAAAACAATGGTTTTAAAATATTCTTCAAAACGATCTCTTACGCTTGTTATCGGGTCCATCAGTGTTTTACCGTTATTCTTCCATTTTTGATGACAGTGAATTCAGATCAATCGCGCCGCTTACAAACATGGCAACTTTTAATTCCAGGATGATCAACTGGATGGTGTCTCTTAACGTATCGAAATTCGAGTTTGCCGCGATAATAAATTTACGGGCGAAACCTGCAAGGTCAGCGCCCATTGCGATCGATTTGGCAACATCCAACCCATCGCGCAGTCCACCTGACGAAATCTTCAGAACACCTTCTGGCAAATCTGACAATCCTCGTAAAGCTTCTGCTGTTGGGATACCCCAATCCAAATACGTCTGACAAAGTGATTTGCGAATCGGATCCGACTGGCGGTACATCTCTACTGCTGCCCAGGAAGTACCTCCGACACCGGCGACATCGATACCACGGACTCCGACGTCTACTAACGAACGGGCGGTGTGCAGGTCAATTCCACAGCCAACTTCCTTGGCTACCACTGGAACGTTGACAGATGCAACCACTATCTCGATTTTTTTCAAGAGCTGGCTGAAATCCCGGTTACCTTCCGGTTGCAAGACTTCTTGTAAAGCATTCAGGTGGATAAAAAGAGCATCAGCCTCGAGCATATCAACCGCTCTCTGGCATTCTGCTGCTCCAAAACCTTCGTTGAGTTGAGCGACACCAATGTTGGCAAAAATCAGCGCCTGAGGGGCTTCCCGACGGACGATAGCAAAGGTATCCTCTAAATTTTCTTGGACGAGAGCAGCCCTTTGAGACCCAACGCCCATTGCGATGTTGAATTCATTGGCTGCCTGAGCCAGGATCTGGTTGAAATACCTGGTTTTGCCAGACCCACCGGTCATGGAAGAAATTAGCAGA
>JBBAES010000005.1:0-30994 GCA_041655815.1 Anaerolineaceae bacterium | reverse complement strand
AACCCTTTTCCTGGGGGTCGCTTATATGGATACTGAGCCAGCCGCACGATCCTTTCTTCAAGAATACGGTGTGACCTATCCCAATGGGCCAGATTTGCGCGGTGAAATTTCGGATTTATACCAGGTTCAGGGAGTGCCGGAGACCTTTGTCCTGGATCAGGATGGGGTACTGCGCAATATCAAGTATGGCCCTTTTCTCTCGGTTGATGAAATACTAAGCTTGATTCAACCCCTGCTCACAGTAAAGGAAGGAGAATAACCGAATGAATATTTTTAGAGGTGATTGTGGAAAGTAACGGAAATAAGCACCCCGTTTTATTAAGCGTTGAGGGTTTAGGATATCAAGTTGATGGGCAAGTCCTGCTTTCAGACATCAATTTTGAAATCTCAGCCGGGGAAAGAATCGCAATTTTTGGGCCTTCCGGTGCAGGAAAAAGCACCTTGATTCGATTGATGAATCGTTTAGACGAGCCAAGCTTCGGGATGGTTTACCTGGAAGGGCAGGATTATCGTCAGATCTCACCCCGCAAGCTCAGGCGCCGATTAGGCATGGTGATGCAGCAGCCAAATCTTTTTCCTGGCAGTGTGGCTGAAAACATTCGTTTTGGGCCGACGGCACAGGGTGAACACCTGGATGATGAGCGACTCAGCGAATTATTATTGGGGGTGGATCTTGAAGGTTTTGCTGAACGAGATGTTGCAAAATTATCTGGCGGAGAAGCGCAGCGCGTGAACCTGGCACGGACATTAGCCAATAAGCCCGAAGTGCTGCTTCTCGATGAGCCGACTTCGTCCCTAGATCAGGCTGCCAGGCAGGAAGTGGAAGAGACAATCCTGTCTGTACTGGAATCAGGGGAAGTCACCTGCATTTTAGTCAGCCACGATCGAACCCAGGTGATGCGTATGACCGACCGTGTGCTTTCTCTAAAAGATGGAAGGTTGATTGCAGACGGGCCAGCAGAGGAGGTATTGAATGCTCAGTCGATGGATTGATAATCAAATCTTACTGGGGGCTGCCCAGGCGGGCGTGACAATGGCAGCAGCTTTGATTGTGGTGGCTTTGACAATGCGCTTAAGGTTGGGATTAAAGAAAGATATCCTGGTTGGCTTGGGTCGCGGCCTGGTTCAGATCGTCGCGGTGGGCTTCTTGTTGACTTTGATTTTTAGCGCTGACCTGTGGATTTCAATACCGATTATCCTGGTGATGATCATCACAGCCGGCTTTATTACGGTGCAGCGCATTAAGGCTATCCCCAATGCCCTGTGGATATCCCTGGCAGGGATCAGTGCTGGCGCCGGGTCGGTCATCCTCATTATGACATTATTAGGCGTGATCAAGCAGGACCTTACCTCCATAATACCAATTGGCAGCATGATGGTTTACGGCGCGATGAATGCCAACGCATTGATGCTTGAACGTTTCCATTCAGAGCTGGTTTCGCATGAAGGGCAGGTAGAAGCAGGGCTGGCATTAGGGGCATCTCCTGAAGAAGTGGTTGGTCCCTATGCCCGTCGGGCTGTAACAGCTGCCATGATTCCAAACATCAATGGTTTGCAATCCTTGGGCATTGTTTGGATACCAGGTGCAATGTCTGGCATGCTTCTATCTGGGGAGAATCCGGCGTATGCAGGGTTCTATCAATTTGTTGTTTCGGGATCCATCTTTGTAACCGTAGGCATTACGGTTATCATATCCATTGTTTTGGTTCGCAAACAGGTTTTTTCAAAAGCAGAACAATTATTAATCCATTCAGAGGAAAAGCAGTAAAGAAGAAAAACCTTGAAATTTCTATCCCCGTCCGCTTGTGGCGAGGATAGAAATTTTCTCCTTCGGATCGGGTTTTGCCTGATACAGGGAAATTACGCAGCAAGCTGCGGGGTGTTTTACTTCGCCGAATAAAATTTAAGTGATAAAGTCTGGGGAATTAAATGGGCCACAGCCAGGGGACCATTAAAATGGCGATCAGGAATATCAACACCGTCAAAATGGAACCAACTTTGATAAAATCGAAGAAGCGATAGTTCCCTGCGCCGTAGACGATTAATGCGGCTAATAGATAAATTCAGGCACATTGTGACGCAGAAATAGACTGAGACGCTCCTGATCGTCGCTGATTTTTTATCCAACCGGTCTGGTCAGGACACAACCTTGCTGCCGCACTCTGAGCAAAACTTTGTGCCAGGTTCGAGTTTTGCACCACATTCTTTGCAAAAAACCACCTGCAAAATTTTTGCGCCGCATTCCGGGCAGAATTTGGTTTTTTCTCCAAGAGCGGCTCCGCAATCCGGGCAGGTCGCTCTGACGCCCTCGCGCCAGCTTTCTTCTTTCAGCATTGCTCGATCGTCTTCCGCCATTTTTGAGTGCGCCCAAATCTCTTCAACCGTCCGGCTGGACTGTGCGGCTGCCATCTCGACTCCCAGGTCAGGAGAGCAATTTTTGCAGAGCCCTTTACTGGAGTTCCAGCATTTTTCGCGGCAGACCCACGAAGAGCAACGCGGACATTGGATGAAATCACCTTGCACTTCAGCGGCTGCCTTGATGAACGCATTCTCGTGTTCCTTTTCCCAGCCAGCGCTGCGAGCTCGTTCGCCAAGCGTGGAGACCTGGCTAAATAGGCCTCCAAACAAACTGCTTGCAGTATCCAGAGCACCGCTGACTTTACCGATGGCATAAGGCTGGAATGAAGTGCGGTATCCAGTGTTGCAGCGTTCACATTTGAATTCGAACCGGAACCCTTCATTAGTTGAAAGATCGTCGTAGTTGTTGGTAAATTCGATTTTTGGCATGATTGAAGCTCCACATTGTTTAATAGGCCGCCTTTTTACAAGCAGCCCAGAGAGTTATGTTACAAAAAATTATACTATGGTAGCGGTCAGGCGAAAAATTTTTGCAAAACAAATCATCGACAAAGCGATGGTATTACACCCACGGTCGGCTATAACAGGCAGTGTATAATATTTCTATGGCCTTATCAGCGCTGCCCCCTGCACGTATCATCAACTCTCAAGAAAGTCTCAGCCGCATGCTGGCAGACCTGAAAAAACAATCCTCAATTGCGGTTGATACTGAATCGAACAGTCTCCATGCCTACCAGGAAAAGGTCTGTTTGATCCAGATTTCTACCCTAGAGACGGATTATTTGCTTGACCCATTATCTTTGCAAGACCTGCATCCTCTGGGAGAAGTGTTTGCTGACCCCTCCATTCAGAAAGTATTCCACGCCGGCGATTACGATCTGGCGACTCTCAAGCGCGATTTTGATTTTGAATTCGCTAACGTTTTCGATACCATGCTGGCAGCCACTGCTCTGGCGGAACCCTCTGTCGGTTTGGCAGCGTTATTAGAGAAATATTTTGACCTTGTAATAGAGAAAAAATACCAACGCGCCAACTGGGGCAAACGACCTCTCGACCCAGAGATGCTGGTCTACGCCCAGGGCGACTCGCATTACCTGTTGCAGCTCCGAGACCTTCTGGTCGAAAAATTGACAGAAGCGAACCGTTTGGAAAACGTTCTTGAAGACAGCGCCGCCCTGGCGCGTGTCACTCTGCCGATGAAGGACCACGAAGAAAATCTTTGGAAAGTCAAAGGTTCGCAATATCTCAAACCCAGCGCCTTGAGCTTGCTCAAGCAACTCAACCATCTGCGTGAAGTCATCGCGGAACGCAAGGACGTACCCCTCTTCAAGGTTTTTTCGGATAAAGCCATAATCGAGATCGCCACCACCCAACCACACTTTCTGGAAGAATTGAGCCTGCTCCCATCAGTCTCACCAAGCATGGTGAAACGCTATGGCACTCAAATAATGCATGTGGTCGAGTTTTGGCGTAAAAACCCGGTGGCAGTGAAACCGCGCAAGAACCATCGCCTAAGCAACCGTGAGTTGAAATTGCGCGAAAAGCTGAGTAGCTGGCGTAAAGAGATTGGCGAGAAAGAGGGCGTGCCTTCCAATGCCGTTTTATCCCGCGATCTGGTGGAATTAATCGCGCACCACGACCCCGCCTCTTTTGAAGAATTAGAGCAGGTCATGCGCGATTATCCTCATCGTTACCAACAATATGGACCGCAAATCCTTAATCTCATCAGGAGGAAAAGTAAATGAAACTGACAACCTATGGCGCCGCAAAAACTGTAACTGGCTCGATGCACCTGGTTGAACACAACGGTCACAAACTCCTGCTTGATTGCGGTACATTTCAAGGCAAACGGGAAGAAGCCTACAGCGTGAATCTTAATTTCTCCTTCGACCCATCCGAAATAGACGCAATGGTTCTCAGCCATGCCCACATTGACCACAGCGGTAACATCCCCAATTTGGTAAAACAAGGCTTTACCGGCCCGATATATGCCACCAATGCCACCTTTGATCTTGCTGATATTATGCTGCGTGACTCCGGACATATCCAGGAGAATGACATTAAGTACGTCAACAAAAAACGCCATAAACAAGGCTTGCAGGCTCTTGAACCCATCTATACTCAAAGAGACGCGCTCATGGCCATGCCGCAATTCCGCTCGCTGTGGTATCAGGAACAGAAAGAGGTCATCCCGGGAGTACTTGTACAGCTGGTTGAAGCCGGGCATATTCTCGGTTCTGCCGCCGTCATCCTTGATTACCAGGATGAACAAGGCACCCCGAAGAGACTTTGGTTTTCGGGTGACATTGGCCGTTATGATACCCCCATCCTGCGCGATCCCGTCCTCCCAAGTGGCGCGACCACCGTGGTGATGGAGTGCACTTATGGCGATAAACTTCACGAACAGATGGATGACGCCTACGATGAATTCATCGACGTGGTCAAACGCACTGTCAAACGAGGGGGCAAAATTATCGTCCCCGCTTTTGCGGTCGGTCGCACACAAAACCTGACCTACTTTCTCAATGAGGCTGTCGAAACCGGCGATATTCCTGACATCCCGGTCGTGGTAGACAGCCCCCTGGCGGTCAGTGCCTCAGACCTGTATCGCAAGCATACGGAATGCTTCGACGAAGAGACCTGGCGTTTCATGGCCGAACACCGCATGCAGGGACTTGATTATTACAACGTGATCTTTACTCGCAGCGTGGATGAATCCAAGGCTCTTAACGACTGGAATGAGCCTATGATTATCATTTCCGCCTCCGGAATGGTAGAAAGTGGGCGCATCTTGCACCATCTGAAGAACAACATTGAAGACGGGCGCAATACCATCATGATCATCTCCTGGCAGGCTCCACATACCCTGGGACGCAGACTTGCGGATAGGGAACGCAAAGTGCGCATCTTTGGTGAGGAATATTTTCGCAAGGCCGAGGTTGTGACCATCGGCGGGCTCAGCGCGCACGCCGGTCAAAACTTGCTGGTTGACTACGCACTTTCCAGCAAGGATACGCTCGAGAAGCTAATCCTGGTTCACGGCGAAGAGGATGCCGCGACAGCTTTGATGAGCCGGCTTGCCCAATATCCTGAATTGCCGACTCCCATCTACGCCGATAAAGGCCAGACCTTTGACCTGTAGACCTGGCTCGGGCTCAGCTTTTGCTTCCTTTTTGGGCTGATCCCGAAAAGCAGTGAAAGCAGAGCGCAGACAGTTTTATTGTGATCCTTTTATGGTGCGCCGCTTACTTTCTTTTCTGCTTTGCTCAGGTATAATTGCATTTCGATTCGGAGAGATGCCGGAGTGGTTGAACGGGACGGTCTCGAAAACCGTTGTAGGTCTCGTACCTACCGTGGGTTCGAATCCCACTCTCTCCGCCAGTCAGGAAAGCGTCAACGCTATTCCCACACTGGTTTTTTAATACACCACTCATCTGTTCCAGGAATGCAAATGCGATGAAAAAAGTTGTCGTGCATGACAAAATGCAAAGAAACTACACTTACCACCTGACAGAGCCCGAAGGTCAGAATTTTCATCCTGAATTTAAACCAGAACTGACTCCAAAGGAGATGTTGGAACTGGGTGTCTTTGGGGGAAAATATATGACAGACTGTCAAGAAGAATTCCCTGCAGCGTGGTTTGAGAATGCCCAACTTTGTGCCGGAAGACATGATCCCCTTTTAAATTTCTTTGGGGTAAATGCCAGCCAATCGTTATCCGTCTGGCGGAAAAAAGGTTGGATTCACCCAGACGACCCCAGAGGATGGTTTCAGTGGTATTGTCGGTATTATCTCGGCAGGAGACACCCCGATGACCAAAGACAAATCAAGAGATGGAAGGCCATCAAGAGACATATAACCCAAATTAAAAATAACTGCCCGCAGGCAGACTGGTCCTGTCGCAAAAAGCAACGGCAGGCAGTGCTGCATTGGGCCTACGACAGTCGCAAATTATAAAACTGACTCCAGCCATCTACGAAATCCAACACTGCAAAAACCAGGGTTTGCTACGCAATTCGGCCGTAAAGCGCCATTTGATGTTAGAATTGGACGTTGCTCAATTAATGAGCAAATATCACTCAATGTATCTGGAGAAGGAGTTTTTTTATGTCTAAACGCGCAATGCAAGTTATTTTTCCACTGGTTCTCGTTTTCATGCTTTTGCTCAGTTCATGCATGACGCCAACCGCAACGGAAGTTGTTGAAGAGGTTGACACCTCTATCGTGATTACCGATGTCCTTGGACGTGTCGTTACCCTGGAACAGCCTGCCACCAAATTAGTTGGCACCCACAACCCCACTTTGAACGCCGCAGTGGTGTTGGGCGGCAGCGGTAAATACCTGGTTGGATTTGGCAACAAAGAGATGTCCCGCGGTTTATATGAGCTGGTGATCGACTCTTATGATGACCTGTCTCAAATTGGCAAGGGCAGCACCATCAATTTTGAGAGCGTGCTGGCGTCCGATGCTGATTTGGCTATCCTGCCGAAACGAATGCAGGACCTGGTATCACAATTTGAAGAAGTTAATATCCCGGCCATCGTTATCCTCGACAGCACAGAAAGTTTCGAAACTGTAAAGCAGACCCTGACACTGTTGGGTCAGGCTCTCGGCGAGGACGAACGCGCTGCACAAATCACCGCCTTTTTAGACAGCCAGCTTGAACAGGCTCAGACCCTGGTGAAGGACACCACCGAACGACCCTCAGTGCTCTTCCTCGGTGGCAGTTCGGCACTCTCAGTGGCACCGTCAGCCATGATTCAAACCAGCCTGATCGAGGCCGGAGGCGGCACCAACGCCGTCAGTGGCGTTGAAGGCGCCGGAAATTTCATTGACGTCAACATTGAGCAAATTGTCGCCTGGAATCCCGATGTGATCTGGTTCCCGGCTTACGCTGACTACACTGCAGAAGATCTGATCAATGATCCCGCCTGGAGCAGTATCAATGCCATCAAAAACAAACAGGTATTTGCATTCCCGTCTTTACTTGAACCCTGGGATCAACCAACAGCTGCAGTTGCACTCGGCGTGGATTATGCTTTGCACAGTTTGCACCCCGATCTCTATGATCTGGATGCCCTCATGCAGGATGTCAATGAATTTTATACCCTGGTATACGGAAAAACCTTTACACAGGAACAGCTGGGTATACAGTAGTAAAATAGTAGTTTGAAAATTAAACAGAACTCCACGAACAATCAGTATAGACAATGGCTTTGGCTCTTGTCTATACTGTTGTTTGTTGGAATATTCGTTTCCCTCAGTCTGGGTCGTTATAGCAACGATCCGTTAAAAGTTCTCAATGTCTTACTCGCCCGGATGGGGGCTAACGTTAATGTTGACCCTACCATGGACAGCATTGTCTTCAATGTGCGTCTGCCGAGAATAATTGCATCGGTGATGATTGGCGCGATGCTCTCGCTTTCAGGCACCGTCTATCAAAGTGTCTTCCGTAATCCACTTGTCTCACCTGACCTGCTTGGTGTATCATCCGGCGCGGCAGTGGGGGCTGCCGGGGCAATCCTGTTGGGCGCTGGGTTAGTCACACGCCAATTGTTTGCTTTTACTGGTGGAATGTTAGCAGTATTGATAACATCGATGGTGCCGCGAATTTTGCGCAATCGTTCCAACATGATGCTTGTGCTTTCTGGAATAATCGTAGGTGGTTTTTTTAGTTCGGTTCTGGCGATTATGAAGTTCGTCGCCGAGGAACAAACTGAACTTTCTTCTATCGTTTTCTGGCAGATGGGAAGCCTTTCTTCGATCTTGGGGCGGGAGCTTCTGGCAATCTTGCCGGTTTTTGTGATTTGCTCAAGCTTGTTGCTGATGCTTTCCTGGCGAATTAATATCCTGGCTTTTGGCGATCTTGAAGCTCAGACCCTGGGTGTGAATGTACGTCAGGTACGAAGCATTGTGGTCGTTTGCGCAAGTTTGCTGACAGCCAGCGCTGTGTCAATTAGTGGGACGATAGGCTGGATTGGCCTGGTTGTTCCCCATCTTGGGCGCCTGCTTGTGGGCAGCGACAATACCCGCTCAATGCCTTTGGCTATTCTGATTGGCTCGCTCTTTATGCTCCTGATTGACACGCTGGCGCGTACCGCCACAAGTATGGAAATTCCCCTTTCAATTTTGACCGGTTTTGTTGGCGCGCCTCTGTATGCCTTTTTGCTCTATAAGCAGAAGACTCGTCTGGAATAACCTATGTCAGTGCAAATGCAGCTTGAACAAGTCGGATTTTCTTACGATGGCAGCCGCCAGATTTTTCAAGGTATCGATTTCGAAGTTAACGCTGGTGAGATTGTCTGTCTGTTGGGTCCCAACGGCATCGGGAAAACAACCCTGCTGACTTGTATGGCAAAATTGCGTGAACCCAACCAGGGGCGCATTCTGCTGAACGGAGAAGATATGGCGGGGCTGTCGACCAGAGATGTCGCCCGGGTAATTGGCTATGTTCCGCAAACATTGCAGCCATCGTTCGACTTTACTGTACTCGATTATGTTGTTACAGGCAGTGCCCCCTGGCTTGGAACGTTTGAAAAACCAAACGCCGAGCATTACGAACGGGCCGCTCAGGCCTTGAAACAGATGGAAATTGACCATCTGCGCGACAAGGCTTACACACGCATCAGCACGGGGGAACTACAGCAAGTTTCGATAGCCCGCGCCATCGCCCAGCAATCCCGCTTTATTCTGATGGATGAACCAACCGCTCATCTGGACCTCGGGAATCAAGTCAAGGTATTGCGCCTTGTCAAAGGGTTGGCCGCCGAAGGTTATGGCATTGTTCTCACCACGCATAATCCTGACCAGGTCTTGCTGCTTGAAGCAAAGGTGGCTGTGATCGACCGCCAGGCGCGCTTCCATTTTGGCAACTGGCAACAAATTTTAACTGAAAACTTACTCAGCGACCTGTACGGCGTGGAAATGCGTCTCATCAAGGTCGAAGGCATTCAGCGTGAGCTGTGTGTTGCCCCAAAATTATAGGAGAAATTATGATTATTGATTCGGTACTTAAATCCGCAGAACCCTTGTTGGTGGGACGTCAGGTCACTGACGCCGTACTGGGGCTCTCGCTCACGGCTGTCGAACTTGATGGCAGGAACATCGGAGTTTCCTATGTTTTGCGCCACAATTTGCCTGCTGGTTGCTCTATCTTTGGTTTCGCGCAAGAAATCATCGGCAAGCCCGCCTTAGACGTGGCATCCCTGGTAGTAAACGGCAAGGATGATGCCCAACGAGCAGTCGGCATGGCTGTGATCACCGCCGCCACACGCGGGTTAGACTTGCCCGACGAAGCAAATACACCTATGCCGTTCGGTTTGGATGTCCGCCCCCAAGATACCATCGGAATGATCGGTTTTATTCCACCAGTGGCAAAAAACCTGGAAAAACTCGCTCACCGGCTGTATATTTTTGACAGAGGACTGACCCTTAAGGGCGGTGAGGGGGTTGCCCAGGTCTGTTCAATGGAAAAACAACCCGAACTGCTGCCTGAATGTGATCTGATGATCATCAGCGGGACCACGTTGATTAACAGTACTCTTGAACAACTGCTTGAGTGGTGCAATAACGCACGTGAAATTGTGCTGGTGGGCTCTTCCACGCCAATGCTTGCCGAAGTTTTTTCGGGCACGGGCGTGACGGCTTTAGCCGGCTCCTGGTGGGACCCCACCTACAAACAAGAGATGTTCAAACTGCTGTCTCTCTCTTGTGGAATCCACCACCTCAGGCAAATGATGATCAAAAAACTTGTTAAGGTAGATGCTTAAAATGAGTGCGATTAAAGAATACAAAAAAACAGCCGCTTATTGGAATTATCCCGAAGTGCCTTACGGACCGGCCCTACGGGAGTTGATTCGCAGCGATGACGTGGTTGCCGATATCGGATGCGGGGTTGGAGTGGTAAGCCAATTCATGGCTCCGCTGTGTAAACAAGTTCTGGCCATCGATAAAAATGAGGCGGTACTGCAGTCTCTGGCTCAAGATCTTAAGGAAAAATCGATTAACAATGTGAAGCCTTTTCACGCCTTTTGGCCGGATATCCCAGCACAGGAGTGGGATGTAGCTGTCGCGATTTATCACTATCATTTTGCTCACACAACTCTCGAAGTAGAAACGCTGCTACGGAAAACACGCAGAGGCGGGCTGATCATTAACAGAGGCTTGAAGGAGCGAGAAGGCTTCCACCAAAAAATTAGCGAAGATCTGGGTTTGCAGGACCGCCTCGACGGATGTGCTGACAGTTGTTACGTGCGTGGCAGACTTGAGCAGGCTGGATTTCAGGTGACTTGTGATCATATCTTCCACGATTTTGGTCAGCCCGTGGACAGCAAAGAAGAAGCGATTACCTTTATCCGCAACCAATTTCGTCTTGACGAAAAATATAATGACAAGCTGGATGAAATCGCGCTAAAGTATGTTGAGATCATCGATGGTCAGATGGTGTTACCAATCAAGCGCTTTAATTGCATGCTCCGCTTCACATCCCCCGCTCATCGCTGATTTTGTTTAAGGTAGTAATGATGGTCGAAATCCGCGAACTTGACCAAAGCTGGAAGGGCAAAAGCTTTCTCTTCCGATACACAACCAGCTATCATTACATGGTCAGCATCTCTCAAACACCTGATGAAGTTGTTATCCGCTTGAAACGGGAGGCCTTACCAGAACCGCTGCACAAAAGCTTCGAGAGCAGTCTTTTTTCAGACTGGCTGATCGCCCCAAAAGCCTTTGGGGTTTTTGATGGTGAGGTCTTGTTAGGCTTTATTGAACTCTCACAAGAAGATTGGAACAACCGACTGCGAATCGCTAACCTTTGGGTGGACGAAGATCACCGCTTTAAAGGCATCGGCAAAACACTGATCGCCCTGGCGATCGAAACCGCCAAAGCAGGCGGTAAGCGCGGTTTGGTTTTGGAGACGCAAAGCTGTAATGACCTGGCAATTCGCTTTTACCAATCCTGCGGATTTGAACTGATTGGCTTGGACACTACCCACTATCAGAACGACGACATTCAGCGCGGTGAGGTACGCCTGGAATTCGGCCTGACATTATCCTGAAGGGCAGTAAAAAATTATCGCTGTTAGCCTCTCATCGTCACGATGCGGGGTTGTCTCACTTTTGTGCAGTGGTTTGCGGCCGAAGATACGGTTCGATTACGCCGATTCCCAGTTTTTCAAATAGCAGCGGACTGCCCCAGGAAATCCACAGGCCAATCAACATATAACGAAAATAGCGCAATATCATGCTGATCAAGCCCATGTCCTTTGGGAAAAGAGCTCCTAGCCCGGCGTACAAGGCCAGTACCCCCGCCAATCCCAGTAAATAACGCGCAATTTTTTGCCAATCACCCTGCTGGCTCTGCAGGATCCCCTTCTTATGCATCAAGATTGAAAATCCGGCCAGCATGCCAAACCATAAGCCCGCGACTGTTAGGCTGAATTCCAGGTTCATAGGGTCAATCGGACCTGCTCTTTCAATCCAATCAGCAGGGACTTGCCAGGCAGTAGAAAAAACCTTGACCAGGACTGGCAACAAGATCATGAGGCCGGAAGATAAAGACACCAGCCCTAACAGGTTTAGCAGTGACATTTTGGAGAAGGTTTTGCCCCACCCTGCCAGGTTACGCGCGAAGAGCCAGATGAGCAATAATCCTACCAGCCAACCCATCAAGACATCACTGATAAAGTGCACACCCAGAGCGATTCGGGAAAAACCAATCAGAAAAACCAGAATCCCCAACACCCATTTAACCCAGGTTTTTCCGGTTTCACGCGCGGTCCAACCCCAAACGGCGGCAGAGTTCATTGCATGACCAGAGGGGAGACCGAAAGAATTGTGCTCAGCGCCTGCTGAAATTTTTTCACTGAGCCAGTAGGGGCGTGGACTCTTGAAAATCATTTTGAGAAAACCATTGCTGAAAGCTGAAAGCAATAACATCACACCAATTCGCAAACCAGCCATCGCGTCCACACACCAATAAATTAACGGCATGAAAAGCAGATAAAAAGTTTCATCTCCAAGGAAAGTGATCGCATTCCAAAGAGGTTGCAAATTTTTCGCAAGATTTTGCAAAGCTTCGATGATCGGTAATTCATATTGATGCATAGGCACATCCTTCAGGTTAGGTGATGACCTTAGTTTAAGTGTAATTATAAGAGAATGGCCGATTTCTACAACCAACTCCTCCGTATTGTTGCCGCAACCTGCCTATCAGGTTTCTGCCCGGAACTCGCGCTTCAACTTTCGCGATCAACAACTTGAGTTCCGCAGTCGAACCCAAAGTTTGTTTGGGTTTGGGTAGGCTATCTTTGTTATAATACCCTCACTAAGACAAATTTTCACTTTAATCCAGGAGGCTCACCCAATGTCTGGTCCAAGAGAAATCCATGCGCCAACGGGCACGCAACTCACATGCAAAAACTGGCTGATTGAAGCTGCCTACCGTATGATCCAAAATAACCTCGACCCGGCAGTGGCAGAAGACCCTGACCACCTGATAGTTTATGGCGGTCGCGGGCAGGCTGCCCGCTCATGGGATGCCTTTGAAGCCATTTTGACCTCTCTGCGAGAACTCAATGAAGACGAAACCCTGCTTGTGCAATCCGGCAAACCGGTTGGTATTTTCCGCACCCACGCAGACGCTCCAAGAGTGTTGATTGCAAATTCAAACCTCGTGCCAGCCTGGGCTACCCAGAAACATTTCGACGAGCTCGCCGCTAAAGGGCTGATGATGTTCGGACAAATGACCGCCGGTTCGTGGATTTACATCGGCGCTCAAGGTATCCTACAGGGCACCTACGAGACCTTGGGCTCACTGGCTCAACAACAAGGCTGGTCCACTTTGAAAGGCAAGTTCGTGCTGACGGCTGGACTGGGAGGTATGGGCGGCGCCCAACCAATGGCTATCACCATGAACGAGGGTGTTGGGCTGATAGTCGAGGTAGATCCCGACCGCGCCCAAAAGCGCTTTGAGATCGGTTATGTCGATGTCTTGACTGATGACCTGGAAGATGCCATGACCCAGGTTGAAGAAGCCCTCCAAAATCAGGTCCCCAAATCAATCGGACTGATAGGCAATGCTGCTGATGTTTATAGTAAATTGCTGCTGAGCGGGGTCGTCCCCGATGTGGTTACCGACCAAACCTCAGCTCACGACCCGCTTTCCTACGTGCCTGATGGTCTCAGCTTAACAGCAGCCTGTCAATTGCGACAGAGCGACCCCGAACAATACATGCAACTCTCGCTCAAGACCATGGCGAAACACGTTCAGGCAATGCTGGGTATGCAGCAAGCTGGGTCGATCGTTTTTGACTATGGTAACAACATCCGCCAGCGCGCTTTTGACCAGGGCGTGGAAAATG
This sequence comes from Anaerolineaceae bacterium, assembly GCA_041655815.1. GTDB lineage: Bacteria > Chloroflexota > Anaerolineae > Anaerolineales > Anaerolineaceae > Mesolinea. The sequence goes on along the minus strand of JBBAES010000005.1, from coordinate 17,276 downwards.
CCTTCGACTTCCCCGGATTCGTGCCGGCCTACATTCGCCCACTCTTCTGTGAAGGTAAAGGTCCATTCCGCTGGGTAGCCCTCTCTGGCGACCCTGAGGATATCTATAAGACCGACCAAAAACTGATGGAGCTCTTCCCGCATGACGAACACCTCCAGCGCTGGCTCAAAATGGCGAAGGAACAAGTACCCTTCCAGGGATTGCCTTCGCGCATTTGCTGGCTTGGTTACGGCGAGCGGGACAAAGCAGGTTTGGCCTTCAACCAGATGGTTGCTGATGGCACGTTAAAAGCTCCAATCGTGATCGGGCGAGACCACCTCGACGCAGGTTCAGTCGCATCGCCTAACCGGGAGACTGAATCCATGCTCGACGGCACTGACGCGGTCAGCGACTGGCCGATTTTGAATGCCCTGCTCAACACTGCCAACGGCGCAACCTGGGTGAGCTTCCACCATGGCGGTGGGGTTGGCATCGGTTACAGCCAGCATGCCGGCCAGGTGATCGTCGCCGATGGAACACCCGAAGCCGCCAGGCGTCTCGAACGTGTTCTCCTTGGAGATCCAGGCATGGGCATCATCCGCCATGTGGATGCTGGCTATCCTGAAGCGATTAAATTTGCCAAAGAACACGGCGTTAAGATTCCAATGATGCCAGGGGAATAAAGCGTGAAATCCAGGCGGATAGCCTTCTTCACCCTTTCAATCGTTCTGGGTATTGCCGCCGGGCTGGCTTTCGGCTGGCTGGTAATGCCGCCCAGGGCTCCTGTCGATGCCCCCATGGAAAAGCTGAGGGCAGATTACCAGACCGATCTGGTGTTGATGGTTGCGGAATTTTTCCAGAGCAACCCAGACAGCTTGCTCGCTCTCAATGAGCTTTCAAAAATCTCTCCCCAGGACCCACTGACCCTGGTTGGCACTAGTTTGATGTATGCCGGTGAAATCGGCTATCCGCAGGAAGACTTGCTCCTGATTGAAAACCTGCTCATCCAGATTGACCCGGAAATCTACCAGCAATGGCTGGAAAAGACAGAAAGTAACTGATGGAGAGCAACAGCAAAGAAAGCCACTGGTACCTGCTCACCGGCTTGTTGATCGGGCTGGCACTCGGACTACTGGTTTCAATTCTTATCGTGCCGGTCGAAAACGCGGAGGCTCTGCCAAACGAGCTCAGCGAAGCCGACAGAGCCAACTATCGCGCCATGATCGCGCTGGCATATTCCAGCGATCAGGACCTTGAAAGAGCTCTTAGCAGGCTGGAGCTGTTGGAAGATCAAAACCCTGTCGACCTAATGATCGCTCAGGCACAAAGCCTGCTAGCAAACGCTGGCTCCGAAACTACCGCTCGCGCCCTGGCAGGTCTGGCAACTCGCTTGAGCGAGTATCTGCCGCCTGTGCCCTGAAGCTAATCACTTTCTTGTATCAAAAAAGCGCGGATCTCTCCGCTCTTTTTCTCATGGTCTTTGGCTCAAATTTAAAAGATAGCCCCTGACTGAACAGGCTTTGGATTGATTCTTAACTTAATTCGGTTTAGGGGGAGGAATGGGGAGGTCTCGTTTGGGGGTTCCCTGCCACTTATCGCCTTCATCAATTAACATGATCGGGATTTCTTCCCAGATCGGGTATTTGCGTTCACAATCTTTACAGATCAGCCAGCTTTCCTGATAGTACTCAAGTTCGCCAGTTTTTTCTTTAACGCAAATCGGACAGCGCAACAAATCCAACAATTCTTGATTGATCACTTGCTTCTCCAATCCTTATCGTTACTATTGGTTTTCCAATATCTGAATTTTACCATAGCGTTTTTATAATCCTCAAGGAATATCCGTTCCGGGTCCATAATTGAAACCGGCAGGCCAGGCAACATACCTGGTGCGGATCGTATCCTGATGTAATACCTCGCCATTGATCGTGACGGTGCGGTAGACTTCAACGGTAGCGCCGTTGACAGCCCAGTCTACCTGTTTGATCGTTCCGTTTGGTAGGGATGGGTCCTCACGGTAAATCGGATCAGGTGGGCTGACCACGTCGGTAATACCTGTGGTCGACCAGTCTACCTGTCGCCCATCGCTGGTGGAATAAAACTTCCAGGTGAGCGAATTCTGAGTGGGGTAAGTTTCCATCAAAAGCCAGTAAGGGGTATCGTTGCGGAATTTAAAATCGACCAGCGGAACGTAAACAGTTGCATCTAACCCGGCCAAATTGTTGTCAACCCAACCATTGGATTGTTGTTCATAATAACTAACGCGATAAGCATGTGGGTGGCGCTCAACAATCGGAAAGCCGCCAAAGAAAACATTGCGAAAAACGGTGGTGCTTACCTGGCAAATTCCGCCGCCAACGCCGTCCACGGTCTGGTCCCCCACGATAATCGGGGCTTCAGCGTAACCATTGTCAAGGCTGATATCTGTCAGATATTTCGCCATTGAGAAAACTTCACCAGGGCCAACCATGACACCATGGAAACTGGCAGCTGAAGTGCGGATGTTCTGTACACGGGCAGCATCCGACCCATAGTAATAAGAAGTTGTCTCAGCCACCAGTTCTGTAATACCCAACTCTGCAGCCAGACTGTCATCTTTTACCGCCGGGTCGACGGTCTCCATGACCAGGCTGGCAGCGTGTCCACCTGCCTGCATCTTTTCAATGATCGTATCAACGCTCTGTCCGACAGCCACTGTGGCGCCAATGACGGCACTGGCTATCACTTCCAGCTGGCGGGTGTCATCGTTAAAGATCATGCGCGCGTTCAGGGGATCCCTCTGCAAACTGGGGGCGATGCTAGTGATGTAACCATCCAATGCCGGTCGATTGAAAGTGAGCGTGTATGTTTGGCTGACCTGGTCATCTTTTTGTTCAATCGAAAGCAAACTTGCAAGATCTTCCGGTTCGATCACCCAGGGTCCCTGACCGGGATTGGAATCCGGAGGGTTGATTGTAAATGGCTGGCTGAGAATGCTTTCAGCCAGGCTGGCGGTCTCATTCTGGTTGACCGTGACTGGCACCTGTTCGTTGACAACCATGGCCACGCTGCCACTCTTTTGCAGCAGAAAATACGGTTCTACTTTCTTTATCGTTTGCATGATGTCGAGAGTTCTGCCGGCCTGACCCTCAATCACATTGACTTGCGTTCCCTCAAGGCTGATGCTGGGTTCGACCAGAGCCATATCAGTCTGCTGCGCCAGGCTCTGGATGACTTTGTAAGCCTTAGCCTGATCATAAATGATACCAGGGGTGATATCTATGCCTTCGCGCATTGCCTTAGCTTGTTCACCCAGGTTCGGCAGCAAGCCCTTATTGCGTCCAACCGTGAGAGCTTCAGTGGCCGCTTCCATTGGGTTGTAAGAGAAGCCCAATGCTTCCGGGGTATAGACCCACTCATCCTCACCGTTGCCCAGATGAATCTGACCGAAACGGCCATAGGTCAGGTTGGCGTTGAGCTTCACCACCGCCTGACCGAGCGTCAATCCGGAGAGGTCCACCCCGGCAACAGAAACACCAGGAAAAATTTTGTCCACGTGGTCGTTCTCAAACTTTGCAACCAAGCCACCCAGCACAAGCGCAGCAATCAGCAACCCAACTACAACAGTGAAGCCTATCTGAGGTAGGACTGGATTGTTTTTGTTTGCTTTTGTCACACCGGTGGGGCGTGTATTTTCATTATCATTTGTCGTCATGATCAAATACCTGTGCCAGCTTAGACAGATCCGCACACAAGCAGCTGGCCATTTAGTTTACTATATCCTTTCAAAACAGTTGTTCAAAGTTAAAGGCTCTACGCCGGACATTGTGTTGTTTATAAATCTATGACGTGTTGACAACAGGTTGGTTCCAAAATACTGAAGGAAGAATCGTTACATGATTGCCTCCAGTCAATGATTATATCCATAATTTATTGGGGCAAACTATCAGCCCTTGCGAATCAGATATAATGGAACAGGTCAGCGGTTGACCAAAATATCATGAAAAAGACCAAAATTACTATCTTGACTCTCATTGGGCTCAGTCTGTTGTGTGGGCTTTTCCTGATTGGGTTAGTTCAGGTCCAGGCCAAATCGTTAGGTCAGGGTGAAACCCCTGCCGCAATTTCAACACCGGCGTCAACCTTAAATTCAAATCTGTATTCACAAACAGCCACTCCTGGTCTCAATGGCGGAACAATCCACACAGTTTTGCCAGATCAGTGTTTGTATCACATCGTTGATTTATATGGAATCAGTCTGCAAGATCTGCTCACGCAAAACAATCTTACAGAAGATTCACCGATCTTCCCCGGAGACCAGTTGCTCATCTCAAAAAGTGATGACCTGGAATTAGGGCAGGGCACGCTCACGCCCGAACTGATCCTACCGGCTAACACGCCTGTTCCCAGCCCGACTGCTGAATTGATACTTATGAAGTCACAAGAAGTTGACCCTGAGCCAAGCCCGACCGTGGAGACCGGCTTTTTACAGCGGGTTTTCTCTTCAAACGCACGTTTTCTCGCGCTGGGAGTGCTGGGGCTGGTTCTGTTCGGAGTCGTATTGCTGATTATCAGTTCCCGAAGAATTCAATAGTCTTCCTATTTTATGTATCGTACCGTAGTGGCATTCAGCCCTTGCGTGCTATAATTTTGCGTTGAAAGGTATATATGATGAAATTTCTGATCACAGGTGGGGCGGGGTTTATTGGCGTTGCCCTCAGCAACCGGCTGGCTAGCCAGGGTCACCAGGTTACCGTTCTGGACGACTGTTCAACCGGCGACCCCACTAAACTGGCCGGCAATGTGAAATTTGTTAAGGGTAATATCTCTGACAAAACTTTGCTCTGGACGCTTCTTCAAGATATTGACTGTGTCTTTCACCTGGCAGCCAGGGTATCGGTGCCTGAGTCAACGCTGTTTCCCAGCGGTTACAACCACGTCAACGTTAGCGGGACCGTCACCCTGATGGAAGCCATCCGCGATACACGCGTCAAGCGCATCGTGCTGGCCTCATCCGGCGCGATTTATGGTGACCAGACCGGGATCCCTTATAAAGAAAGCTTCGAGGTCAAACCTCGTTCTCCTTATGCCGTTTCCAAGCTGGCTGCTGAACACTATGTTCGCACGATTGGAATGCAATCCGGAGTCGAAGCGGTCTGTTTGCGCATTTTTAACGCTTACGGGGAGGGTCAGCGCATACCGCTATCTCATCCACCCATCATTCCAAGTTTTCTCAGAAACGCTCTCTCCAACAGTTCTATCGTGATCCATGGAGACGGCAAACAAACACGAGATTATATTTACATTGATGATCTTATCAACGCCATGGTCACATCAGCCACCGCTGTCGGAGTCGACCAGGAGGTAATCAATATCGGCAGCGGGGTCGAAACCAGCATACTGGAATTGGTGCGCCTGGTGCGTCTGGTGACCGGTAAAAAGCCGCAAGAAATTTTCAACCCCCATAAAGCAGCTGGGGCAAACCGAATGTGTGCTGATATCAGCAAGGCCTGCGAGAAACTGGACTTTATGCCGATGGTGCCGCTGGAAACGGGTTTGCGGCTGACCATGGAGAGGTTCCCGCCGCCCCCGCATGCAGTCAATGGATAAATGCTGAAAGCCACCTTTTTTCAACGTCCCGCTCCTGTCCTGGCACCGGACTTAATTGGTAAAAAACTGGTGCGCGTCATTGACGGCAAGCGCCTGGCCGGGATTATCACCGAAACTGAAGCCTACCAGGGTCAGGAGGACCTCGCTTGCCATGCCCATTTTGGTAAAACCAAACGCAATGAGGTCATGTTTGGTGAGGGTGGTAGAGCTTATATTTATTTCACTTATGGGATGCACTGGATGCTCAACGTGGTAGCCGACCTGGCGGAGAAGCCCGCTGCAGTGCTCATCCGGGCAGTTTTCCCAGTAGAAGGGTTGCAAACCATGGCGTTACACCGTCCCAACCTGGCGTTCAGTAAAAAATGGCTAAACGGTCCGGGCAAACTGACCCAGGCTTTCGCGTTGGATGGCACGATGAACGCTCATGACCTCAGGGATCCTGAAAGCGGGCTTTTCATTGAAAATGGAATCGAAATCCCTGCAAGCCTGGTGAGCACGAGCCCCCGAATTGGGTTAGGGAAAACTCCTGAACCGTGGCTCTCGCTGCCCTGGCGCTGGGAATTGGGCTGGCAGCAAGCAAAAGAATTAATCGAAAAGGAGACCGGATAGAGCAATGCTATTTTCAAAGAAAAAAGATACGCCAGCTTTTATCCCCGACACTACACAAAGGCAGATTACATCGGTAATCGGACCAGGCATAAATTGGCTGGGTGACTTACGCGGCGTTGGTGGCGTTCGCATTGAAGGCACTATCACCGGCGAAATCGCCATCTCCGGTTTGGTCGTGGTGGGCGAATCCGGGAAAGCTGAGTGTAAACAATTAAAAGCCGATGTACTGATCGTGGCTGGAATCGTCAAGGGGGATATCACCTGTCAGAAGCTCGAGATTCGCGCGACTGGTAAAGTCTGGGGCGACGTGGTGACCTCGTCATTCAGCAGTGAAGACGGTGCTTTTTACCGCGGGCAAATGCGCATGGAAGAGAAGGTCGAACCCGTTGAGCCCCCGGCTTCGATAGAAACTTTTGTTGAAAACCAGCAAGATGAAATTGAGCCATCGGTTGATGGCAATTAAAATTCAAATGCTGGAACCGCGCACTTCAGTACCAAGAATTTAAAGCTCACCGCAAATTCAAGCGCGATGAGCTATCTGAGAGATAACCAACTTACTACATAACCAGGCCCCGTCTTTTAGGCTCTTACTAATTCTGCCTCGTGGGTGATCTCAACCCCTGCCAGTGCTCTGGAGACCGGGCAGCCTTTAGCCGCCATACCAGCAATCTTTTGAAACTCTTCTTCCGAAATTTCCGGAATGATTGCTTTGGTAGTCAGATGGCTGCTGACAATAGTGGGTAGGCCATCAATTTGTCTGAGCGTGACCTTAGCAATAGTGTCAATTTTTTCAGGTGTGTAGCCTGCTTTGCCGAGCTCTAAACTTAAGGCCATTGAAAAGCATCCAGCGTGGGCTGCACCTAAAAGTTCTTCAGGGTTGGTGCCAACGCCTTCTTCAAATCGTGATGTGTAACTATATTGTCCCTCATAATCAGCAAAGTTCATCTTACCTTTGCCTGTTTTCAAATCTCCTTGCCAAATTGCGGTTGCTTTTCTGTCTGCCATATCTGCTCCTTATCTAATTAGGTGATCTAATTATAGTAAACACATCCAACTGGTCAATTATCTGTAATGCCTCATTCACCAGTCAAAATCAATTAACTGGCGGATAATTAAAAAACAAGCCAGTTGTAAAAACCGGCTTGTAATCGAAATTTGGATTTAAAACTTATATCCAGCCTCTGAGCTTCATGGCTTTGACGACTTTATCGATGGCAACCATATAGGCGGCATCGCGCATATTTACATTTTTGCTCAATGACATCTGCAAGACAGAGTCAAAAGCACTGGTCATCTTCTGATCCAATCGTGTACGTACTTCAGCGACATCCCAATAGAAGTTCTGGTCGTTCTGAACACCCTCAAAATAAGAAACGGTCACGCCACCTGCATTGCAGAGGAAGTCAGGAATCACGAAGATATTTCTTTCAATCAAAACCTTGTCCGCCTCTGGGGTCGTTGGACCATTGGCGGCTTCTGCCAGGATCTTTACCTGTTTGCTAATGCTATGGACACTTTCATTGTTAATCTGGCCTTCAAGAGCAGCAGGAATGAGAACATCCACGTCTTTAGAGATCCAGGCGTCGCCATCTTCGACCTGATAGCCGGCTTCCCTGGCTTTTTCTTTGTCGATTGTGCCATATTGATCAGTGATGGTCTTCAAGAAGATTGGATCAATGCCTTCGTCTTTAGTGAAAGTGTAGGACTTCTTGTCGGCTCTGTCCCAGCAAGAAACGCAGAGAACTTTGCCTCCCAGGAACTTGCCAAATCCGATTGCGGCGTATTGCGCAACGTTACCAAAGCCCTGGATTGCGGCAGTTGTTTTGGAAGGGTCGATTTCCAGATGTTTCATTGCTTCACGGATGGTGAAAATGACACCAAAACCTGTCGCCTCAGTGCGTCCTTCTGAGCCGCCACCACCAAGTGGTTTACCGGTGATAACGCCAGGAGTGTATTCACCCACGATGGAGGAATATTCATCCATCATCCAACCCATCATCTGTGCGTTAGTGCCAACGTCGGGAGCGGGGACATCCTGGCGGGGGCCAATATTCTTCCAAATTGCTTTAACATAACCACGTACCAGTCGTTCTTTTTCGCTAACAGAAAGGGTCGAGGGGTCAACATCCACGCCCCCTTTGCCGCCCCCTAAGGGGATATCGGCAACAGCTGTCTTCCAGGTCATCCACATGGACAGGGCGCGGACGGTGTCAGCAGTTTCACCGGCAGCGAAACGCAGACCACCCTTATTAGGGCCGCGCACATCGTTATGCTGGATGCGATAGGCCTGAAATACGCGCACGCTGCCATCATCCATACGAACAGGGATGCGGAAGTGGAATTCACGTATAGGCCAACGCAGATAATCGCGCACATCTTGGCTTAACTCAAGCTGGTCGGCGACATGGTCGAACTGGGCTTGCGCCATTTCAAAAGCATTGGTACTACCTGACATTAAACTCTCCTTTGATTAATAGGTTGGGATGGGTAAATAGAATAAAACGAGCGTCATGCCTGACTGCCCGTAATAGAAGAGGTTGAGGGTTTTGATTTGTGGTGAGCGTCATCTTTAGCCTCAAATAGTAATGATTAACCTTATCCCAAAACCAGCCTTTGGTCAAGATGTATTTGATCAGCCTGAATATTCTCTGCTTTTGTGAATTACTTTTGTGCTGCCCTTCTGCCTCATTTCCTGCTGGATGATATAATACGAAAAATCCTGTCGAGAGAAAGAGGTTGGTATGAGTTGCTGCCCAAAAAAGGAAACAATTATTTGTGAGGAGTCCCCCGCAGCTATAGGCCCCTACTCTGTAGCGGTCTCCGCAGGTGACCTGGTCTTTATTTCCGGTCAATTAGGAATTGACAAAGAAACTGGCAATCTGGTTAACGGAGGAGTCCAGGCACAGACACATAAAGCGCTTGAAAATATGAAAATGATTCTCAAAAGTGCTGGCTTGGGATTGGAAGATGTTGTAAAAACTACTGTCTTTTTGCAAGATATGGGTCACTTTGCAGAAATGAACGCGGTTTACGCCGAATATTTCAGCAGTGACTTTCCTGCTCGCTCGGCTATCCAGGTAGCGGCACTTCCGAAAAGCGGCATAGTCGAGATCGAGGCAATTGCATTGAGATCGAATGACCAGCAAGAAGAAAAGGACTGCTGCCACGAATAACCGGCAGATGAATTAAAAACATATGAGCCCGTTTGTGTCCGTAATCATTCCTTGCCGGAATGAAGAAAAAACCATTCACCTTGTGTTGGAAGCCCTTTTTCAACAAACTTTTCCATTGGCTGATATGGAAGTTGTCATTGCGGATGGTCTCTCTACCGATGGCACCAGGCGCGCGATTCAGGCGTTCAGCGATACCCATCCGAAATTACACATCCGTCTGGTCGATAACCGCAAGCAAATCATTCCAGCCGCCCTCAATACCGCCATTCAGGCAGCCACAGGTGACATCATAGTACGCATGGACGCTCATTCGCTTCCACAGCCTGATTACATCCAGCTTTGTGTTGACGCGCTCCTGGCAGACAAAGCTGAAAACGTCGGAGGTGTATGGAAAATTGCGCCACGAAACAATGGCTGGATCGCCCGTTCGATTGCTGCCGCCGCGGCCAACCCGCTGGCTGTTGGTGATGCCCGCTATAGATTCACCGATAAGGCGGGTTATCAAGACACGGTTCCTTATGGCGCTTACAAACGCGATCTTTTTAAGCGGATCGGGTACTTTGATGAAAATCTGCTTGCCAACGAGGATTATGAGTTCAACACCCGTATTCGCCAGTCAGGCGGTCGAATTTGGTTGGATCCTGCTATTCAATGCACCTACTTTGCCCGGCCTACTCTAAGCGCTCTTGCCAAACAATATTGGGGTTACGGTTTCTGGAAGGCTCAAATGCTCAAACGTTATCCCGACACTTTACGTTGGCGTCAGGCTTTACCACCTTTGTTCGTTTTAACCTTAATCACCCTTGCGTTGGCAGGTTTTTTCTTGCACCCTGCCTGGTCTGGATTGGGCATCGTTATAGTTCTTTACCTGCTAGTACAACTGGTTGCGGCCATCCGAATTTCACTGAAACAAGGCGACCTCATGCTCTCTGCTGGAATTGTCCTTGCAACTCTAACCATGCATTTATCTTGGGGCTTGGCCCTGATAGTGGGTCTATTTTCTACTCCTGACAGGAAGTGACTATGGCAGAAAAATTATCCAACCGACCTGCCGAGAGATTCAGGTTTGAACGCAGAGACCAAACCCTGTTGCTTATCATGGGAGACCTCGTCTCGGCCTTGCTGGCGCTAGTGGTTTCATTGCTGATCTGGGCGCAGGGCGATACCTGGTTAGGGCTTACCATAGACTTTTTGCGAGAGCGCATCCCTGTTTGGTTCTACTTTCTACCAATTCTCTGGATGGTCCTGCTGGTAGATTCTTATGATATCCGCAAGACCGGTAACCTGCGCATGACGCTTAGGTCGCTTGGGCTTGCTTTGCTCGCCTCTCTGGGTATTTACCTCGTGATTTACTTCGCCTCGGAACCTGATAGTATGCCTCGCGTTGGCGTTGCCCTCTTCCTGATTTTGGCGGCGTTTTTCACCTTGCTTTGGCGGTTGCTTTACGTCCGCCTCTTTTCCTCCGCCAGTAAGCAGAAGCGTGCTCTTATCATTGGTGCCGGACGCGCCGGCACAGCACTGGCAGAGATCGTCGCCGAACAAGACCCTCCACCCTTCAATTTGATCGGTCTGATTGACGACGACCCGGAAAAATCAGGTATGACTATTCAAGGCTTTCCGGTTCTGGGAAACCACGCCGATTTGGATGAGGTGATCGAAAACTATAATATAACTGACCTGATCCTTTCCATCTCCAAAGAAATGCATTCAGGCATGTTTCAGACTATCCTGGCTGTTCAGGAAAACGGCATGAACCTGGCTACCATGCAAGATACCTATGAATCTCTCACCAACCGCATCCCAATCTCGTTGCTGGAATCAGATTGGGTGATCCGTTCTTTCATTGAGCGCACACCTACAAGTGGGCTCTACCGCTTGTCCAAGAAAATCATGGATTTTATTCTCAGCCTGATCGGCATGGTTGTTCTCAGTATCCTTTACCCAATAATTGCCATCTTAATTCGGCTCGACTCAAAAGGACCGATCATTTTCCGCCAAACCCGCCTGGGACTCAGAGGGGAGCCTTACACCATCTTTAAATTCCGAACAATGAAAGATAGTCAGGATATGGAAAAGGAGGCCCTGGTCACTTCGGCAGATGACCCGCGTGTAACACGCGTTGGGAGTTTCCTTCGTAAGACCCATCTGGACGAACTTCCACAGATTGCGAATGTCCTGCGGGGAGAGATGAGTTTTGTGGGGCCACGATCCGAACGAAGCGAGTTGGTGCGTGTGTTCCAAAGAGAAGTGCCGTTTTACCGGGCACGGATGCTGGTAAAGCCGGGCATCACCGGCTGGGCACAGATCCACCAGGCTTATGCGGAAACCGTGGAGGAGACCGCTATTAAATTAGAGTATGATCTTTATTACATTGAAAATGCTTCCATCCTGATGGATATCTCGATTATGCTGCGTACGGTCACCGCCGTTTTGGGATTCAAAGGCCGCTGAGATGTTTGAAAGCCGCCAGAGGGAAAACGCCGTGGCTTTCAGCCAGGCATATCCCGACGCCCACCTGCTGCAACTACCCGAATGGGCGGAATTTAAAAGTCATTTTGGCTGGCAAAGCCAACTCTTCAGCAATCAATCTGCCGCCGCGCAGGTTTTGTTTCGTTCTCTGCCAGCAGGCTTCACCATCGCTTACCTCCCCAAGGGACCTTTGGGAACTAATTGGAGCAGCCTTTGGCCTGAAATCGATCTGGAATGTCAAAAACGAAAATCAATCTTCCTGCAAGTAGAGCCTGATCACAACCAGCCTCTACCCGTCGAAGTCGAGGCTCAGTTTAAGCAGGGCTTTATAAGGGAAGAACAAACCTTCCAGCCCCGCCGCACGATCCTGATTTCGTTGGAGCCTGATGAGGATGAATTGCTGGCGGGTATGAAGCAGAAGACACGCTATAACATTCGCCTGGCTGCTAAAAAAGGTGTGGTCGTCAATTCTACTGATGACATTGAAGGCTTTAATGAGATGATGCTCACTACCGGCAACCGGGATGGCTTTGCCGTACACAGCCTTGATTATTATCAAAAAGTTTTCGACATTTTTGCTCCATCTGGAAAATGCGTTCTTTTGGCTGCCTATAACGAAGAAAAACCCCTGGCTTACCTGGTGCTTTTCCTTTCGGGGAGCAGATCATGGTATTTCTATGGCGCATCTGATAACAGCCAGCGTAACCTGATGCCAACTTACCTGCTGCAATGGGAAGCGATGCGTTGGGCTAAAGCCCACGGCGCGACAGAATATGACCTCTGGGGAATCCCGGATGCTGACGAGGAAGTGTTGGAAGCAAATTTCACCGAACGGTCAGACGGTCTCTGGGGCGTTTATCGCTTCAAACGTGGATTTGGCGGGCAGGTGGTGCGTACCAGTCCGGCCTTCATCAAAGTCTACAAACCTTTGCTCTATAAGCTCTATGAGAAATTCCGTGCTGGTAGGATGGCAGAGTAGTATGTTTCAGTTGGCTTCCGATCAGGTTAAAGACTGGAACAAATTTTTATTAGAGTTTCCAGATGCCCACATTCTGCAAACCTTGCAGTGGGCTGAAACAAAAAAACAAAATGGCTGGCATCCAATGTTTTTTTGGAGCGGAAAGAGCAGGCATGACCTCGATGCTCTGGTCATGGTTCTGCGCAGGCAGGTTAGCTTTTTAGGGCTGAAATTCACCGTCCTGTATGCCCCCAAGGGCCCCACCTTATACTGGAACAACCCCGAAGTGGTCAGTCAAACGCTGGAATTTTTACAAAGCCTCTGCCGAAAGCAAAAGGCGATTTTCCTCAAGATAGATCCGGATGTTTTGCTTGGTACCGGTATTCCAGGCAGCGAGGACGAACAACCCAACTTAATCGGTCTCGCTTTGCGAGAAGAGTTAGGCAAACGCGGCTGGAAATTCTCACAGGATCAAATACAGTTCCGTAATACCGTGCTGCTCGATTTGCACGCCAGCGAAGAAGAACTGTTAGCGACAATGAAACAGAAAACCCGCTATAACATCCGTCTGGCTGGCCGCAAAGGAGTGACCGTTCGCCAGGGCACACCGACAGAATTGCCAATGCTCTACAAAATGTATGCTGAAACCGCCGTCAGGGATGATTTTGCTATACGGCACGAAGAGTATTACCTGAAAACCTGGCGGGCCTTCCTCGAAGCGGAAATGGGTAAAATACTGATCGCAGAGGTGGAGGGTCAGCCGATAGCAGCCCTGATTCTTTTCTACTTCAACGGAACGGGGCGCTACATGTATGGCATGTCCACCGACCAATACCGTGAGTTAATGCCCAATTACTTGCTGCAATGGGAGGCTGTCCGGCTTTCCAAGGAACTTGGCTGCCACACCTACGACATGTGGGGAGCGCCAGATGTTTTTGACGAATCTGACTCAATGTGGGGGGTCTATCGCTTCAAACAGGGTTTCAACGGCCTCACAACCCGCCATCTGGGTGCCTGGGATTTCAGCCCCCGCCCCTTGCTTTACAAAGCCTATACGCAAACCTTGCCCAAACTACTGAACATCATGCGCAAGCGGGGCAAATCGCGAACTATAAAGGAGATTGAGGATGATTGAGCGCCTGCCCCTGGATCACTTGCCGACCCCGATTGAAGCGCTGCCACGTTTATCGCGTCTCTTGGGCGGACCCCAGCTTTATATTAAGCGCGATGACCTCACCGGTCTGGGCTTGGGGGGCAATAAAACCCGCAAACTGGAGTACCTGCTCTCAGACGCCCTTGCAAAAGGCGCTAAAACGCTTTTAACTACCGGCGCACTCCAGTCCAACCATTGCCGCCAGGTAGCAGCGGCTGCAGCGAAGCTTGGGCTGGGTTGCGTTCTCGTATTGGCTGGCATAGAGCCAAAAGTGGCGCAAGGCAATCTTTTGCTCGACAAACTCAGCGGCGCCCAAATCACCTATACCAACAGCGCTATGAGGGACCAGGTGTTGCATGAGCGCTTTGAGCAGGCTGAGCAAGACGGTCTGAGACCCTACCTGATCCCCTATGGCGGCTCAAACCCCATTGGCGCGCTGGGTTATCTGAACGCGATGCGTGAACTGAACCAGCAAGGGCTGGATCCGGATTGGATCGTGTTTGCCAGTTCTTCTGGAGGCACGCAGGCCGGCTTGATCCTCGGGGCACACACCGTCGGTTTCAAAGGCAAAATCCTTGGTATCAGCATCGACCAGACTTCGGCTTTCTTTTCAGCCCAGATTGCTACATTGGTCAACCAAACTGCGCTATACCTGGGGTTAGGCTGGTCGATCACATCCGAAGAGGTGCTTGTCAACGATGACTATTGCCGAGCTGGATACGGTGTTCTCACTTCAGCAGAGGTAGAAGCAGTCAACATGTTTGCCAGCCAGGAAGGCATATTGCTCGATCCGGTCTATACCGGGCGCGCAGCGGCAGGCATGATTGATTTATTACGCAAAGACTTCTTCAAACCGGAAGAGAAAGTTCTTTTCTGGCACACTGGCGGTACCCCCGCTCTTTTTGCCGAGCCTTACAGCCAGAGTTTGATACAGGCTTAACCGACACGTAACAAAACGCCTCACTGTGATCAGCTGACACAACCGTTCTTGACCTGCTATTCATTAAAAGAAATAGAGCTCCAGTTTATTAGAGCTCTATTATTTGGTTGATGTTGCTTAAGCAGCTCTTGCGTCGCGTTCCTTCAGATGTTTTTTATAAGATACCGATTTCATAACCTCCGCGGCAATGGATGGAACCAATACCAGTGGTAAGATCTCGGCCCAATCAATCCAGCGTAGCGATACTGTGTCAAAAACGTTCTGTAAGGGAGGAGTGTAGATGACCAGCAATACTAACAAGACGGAGATCAACACAGCGATATTCATGTTCCTGCTCGTGAAGATGCCGATCTTAGTCAGCGGGAAGTACTCAGAACGAGCTGTATATGCCCTGAACAGTTCTGAGAGCGAGAGAGTCACAAAAGCGAAGGTCTCGGACAAAATCCGCGCCTCTGTTGAAGCACCTTTCAGGGCGCCACCACCTAACCAGAAGGCAGCCAGGGTCACTGCGGTAATGGCAATGGTCTGGACAATAATTCCCTTGACCATAAATTTATTGATGATCGGCTCAGCCGCAGGACGTGGCGGATGCTCCATGATATCAGGATCGCCCTTCTCAGTCCCCAGAGCCAGAGCCGGCGCGCCGTCTGTAACCAGGTTGAGCCAGAGCAATTGAATCGGAGCCAACGGGGTGTTCCAATTGAACAGGATAGCCAGGAAAATAATCATGATCTCAGCGATGTTACAGGAGATCAGATAGTAAACAAATTTGCGGATGTTGCTATAGATGACCCGACCTTGCTCAACCGCAGCCACAATCGAGGCGTAGTTGTCGTCAGTCAGAACCATGTCGGCGGTTTCTTTAGCCACGTCTGTGCCGGTGATACCCATGGCAATACCGATGTCTGCTCGTTTGATGGCAGGCGCGTCGTTGACGCCGTCACCCGTCATCGCGACCACTTCACCGTTATCTCGCAGACCATCAACAATTTTCATCTTATGTTCAGGGCTGACACGCGCGTAAACATCAGTGATCTTGACAATCTCACGCATTTCCTCATGAGTAGCATTTTCAATATCCGCACCAGTCAACACCTGATGACCGGGCAGTAGCAGTCCGATGTCTTCAGCGATGGCTTGAGCAGTGTTGGGGTAATCACCGGTGATCATGACAGAGCGAATACCAGCGTCCCGTGCTTCTTTCAGAGCAGGTTTCACCTCAGGTCTGGAAGGATCGATCATGCCAATCAGACCGACAAAAATGAGGTCTTGTTCAAGCGTCTCGGGGCTGATATCAGTGGGCATCTCTGCTACAGGTCGGTAGGCTACACCCAACACGCGCAGAGCAGCGCTTGTCATCTGGTTGTTAGCCTCCAGGATCTCTTCACGCATATCCGGGGTCAGTTCGACCGGCTTGTTATCCATATCAGATTTGAAGCGGCAGAGTTCTAACACCACATCCGGAGCGCCTTTGACTGCAATCGTGTACCAGTTGGTTTTCTCATCGGTCACATAGGGAGAAATGTCTCCATTACCAGGTTTGACGATATTATGGATGGTGACCATACGCTTGCGGGTAGAGTCAAAGGGGATCTCTTGCTTACGCGGGTAGTTCTGGTTGACCACATCAGCAGATGCTCCGGCCTTGAGAGAGGCCACCAGTATGGAGCCTTCCGTGGGATCACCAACCATACGGTAAGTTGATTTTCCCTCGCTTTCACCAGCCGGTTCCAGTTGGGCATCATTGTTAATCGTGCCCACCCAGAGCGTAGTACGGGCGGCAGGATATTGTTTCATATCGACGGTTTCTCCATCGACTTTGAAATCTCCAACTGGTTCATAGCCGATGCCAGTGATATCAATGAACTGTCCGTCCACCCACAGTCTGGTCACGGTCATTTGATTTTGGGTTAGCGTTCCGGTTTTATCGGTACAGATGGTGGTTACAGAACCAAGAGTCTCAACCGATGACAATCTGCGCACGAGAGCGTGGCGCTGAACCATCTCCCGCATACCACCAGCCAGACTGATCGTGACAACAGCGGGCAAGCCTTCAGGAACAGCCGCGATGGCAAGTGAGACCGCCACCATGAACAGAGCCAATGCTTCATCCCAGAATTGCTCGCTGCCGAAAGGCACAACATCCGGAGGTGTCAGGAGGCGACCCACACCGATGGCAAAAACCAATCCGCAGACAATCAATGCCGCGATGCCCAGCGTCTTGCCTAAGTCATCCAGGCGTTTCTGCAGTGGGGTCTGCTCTTGTTCAACTGATTGAAGCATGGTTGCTATCAGACCCAGCTGGGTGTGCATACCAGTGCTGGTGACAATGCCTTTACCGCGGCCATAACTTACCGTGGTGCCAGAGAAAGCACTGTTATCTCGATCTCCCAGGGGGATGTCAGC
>JBBAES010000004.1:0-31250 GCA_041655815.1 Anaerolineaceae bacterium | reverse complement strand
CCACTCAAGTTCTTATCTCCTGTTCAATTCTTATCACTGAATGTCCAATATGTTTGACAATCCTACATTAGCTAGAATAGGACATTTCTATTTAGCCTTGACAAAGATAAATACGAGATTAAACTAATAAAAAACTCTAATTCCAGCCGACGCAGCTATTTTTGTCGCCTCCGAAGAATTAGAAACACTGGGCAGCGCGTATAATTAAACCCACCTGGAGGAATCATGCCAAAGACTTATTATCTCGACCCCAAAAAACTTGCCCAACAGACGCGCAGCATCATTCTGCTCTACGCCATCACTGGTGTCGTCACCATGGTCTTGATTTACTTGCTGCAAACCCGCGGCGGACAGACTGCTCCGCCCTGGCTGCTGCTTTCTGTTATCCCTTTCCTGCTGGTTTTTGTCGGCGCTCGTTCCATTCGACAGCGTAAAGAACTCTGGGATCGCTATTCGTTGACTCTGGAGGACGGCGTGCTGCATCAAAGCCAGCCAAACTACCCGGATTCAAAAATTGCTCTGACTTCTGTCACTTCAATCGAAGAGACCAAAGAGGGACTTTACCTTTCCTCCCGACAAGGCAAGCACGTTTTTGGAATTCCCAGGCAACTGAGGGACGAAGATTTTGAGGAATTACGCCTGATACTGAATGATGATTTCGCCAAGAGGGATGAGAAACCTGCCATAGAGGAAGAGAACGAAGTTGATAATGCTGCTGATCATCCGGCCAGGCAGCCCGGGCAGGATATTTCAGCAGTGATAAAAGAAGCAGAAGGAATCGCGGAACCTCCAGAGGATCTGGAAAGCTGAAGCGTTCAGGAATGTAAGAGGGGTTACTTCAATTTTTTCAACAGCCGCCAGGCGGGTTCGTGGACAGTTTGCCAGCGACCAAACTGGTCCTGGTAACGCCAATGACCTTCTTCAGGACCGACCACGGTGTAACCTTGGCGTTCATACAAACGTTTTGCCAGGATGTTATTGCGGGCGACGTTGATTCGCAGCGTATCAAAGCCACGCCCAAGCAGGTAATCCTCGACAAATTTGAGCATATAACTGCCAAGCCCCTTATTGCGATATTCCGGTTTCAGACGAAACGAAAACACATAGGCGCGATGAATGCCATCGGCAATTTCTGATTGATTGGAAAAAAGCAGAAGGAAAATTTGCCCGATGATTTTGCCTTCTTCATTCTCTGCGACCCAAATCAAAGTGGTACCGTTGTAGCTATTTTGGTAATGCTGCCGATAAATCCGGCGGAAATGTGCGTATTCGCCATCCCATTCCATACCTGGCAAATCTTTTTCAAGCGCCTGTCTGATGTGAATGTCAAGGCCATCCGGCATAGTATAAGAAGTCACAGGGAGTGCTTGTGTGGTCATTCTGCCTCTATCAAACGTTCGAGCAAGCTAATTTCTTCCTCATAAGTGTTGATCTTGCCGTCCAGCCAGGCAGCTTTCAACTCTTTGAGGATGGTGTCATAACGCGGTGAAGGGGTCAGACCTCTTGCCTTAAGATCTTCACCAGTGGTGTGGGCTTTGACTCGCTGATAGGTATCCAGATAATCTCGCAGGGGTTGCAACTGGTTCTCATCTTCAGAAGAAGACATGACGGTTCGGATGACCATTTCAGAGAAGTCGGAAAGCTTTTCTGTAATCTGGCTGGGTGGCAGCTGCCAGATGGCGGGGAGCAGTGCTCTGAGCCGAGCGGTCTGGCGGATCTTTTCAACCAGTTGGGACTTGAGGCGCAGCCGTGTGCACACCGCGGTTAGGGTTTCAGCAGGGTAAACCTCGAGCCACAACATCCAAATGGCGGCTTTGAGGTCTTCCAGGTTAAGCCAACCGTCTTCGACCTGTTTTGCGATTGTTTGCACCCGAAGGTACTGCGTTGGGCTCCAGCCCAGCTGTGGGTGGATCGCAGCCAGGACGCCCAGGTTATGCAGAGTACGCATAATTTCCGAAACCTTTTTTTCCTGGAAAATCAGGTCAAGTTCGTGCTGTATGCGGGCACCCGAAAGTTGATCGATGAGGGGCAGGCTTGCCTTCAGCAGGCTCAAGGTGCGCGTTTCAATCTCAAAATCAAAGCGTTCGGCGAAGCGGACTGCGCGTAGCATTCTCGTGGCGTCATCGACGAAGGACAAGGCATGCAGCACGCGAACCTGTTTTTGCATGAGGTCGTCATACCCTCCCCAAAAGTCGAATATCTGCCCAAAATGTTCGCCATCCAGGCGCAGCGCCAGGGTGTTGATGGTGAAGTCTCTACGGTGCAGGTCCATCTTAATGCTGCTGCGTTCTACAACCGGCAGGGCAGCGGGGTGATCATAAAACTCAGTCCGCGCGCTGATCAGGTCGAGATGTTCAGGCAGGGCCTGGTTGCCTGGGTCGCTGATCCCCAGTTTGGACAGAATTGCCTCCCGATCTTCAGAGAGGATCCACTTGGCTGTCCCGAAACGTCTGTGCACGACAGCGCGACCACCGTAAGTGGCGACCAGGTAATCGGCGAATTCTATGGCGTTGCCTTCAAGCACGATGTCAAAATCCTGACTTGGCCGCTTCAGGAGCAAATCACGAACGAAGCCACCAACAATATAGGCGGGAATCTTCTGCAGCCTGGCTTGCTCGGCTACCTCCAGAAGCAGGGTCTTACGTTCCGCAGATAGCGCTTCTTCCAGCGCTTTCACCATTTCGGATTGAGGCAGGAGGACGCCGTTGGTATGGAGCGTTCCGATCAGGTCAGTACGGGTGACAATGCCAATCACATCTCCGCTTTCCGGGTCCGCCACCGGCACCTGCCCCCAGCCAGTGTTGGCCATGATCTCTTTCAAGCGGGAGAGAGAATCTTCAGGAAACACCCGGATCTCACCTGCTTCCATGAGGTCTTCGACGGATTTCTCCAGATTGTGCTGCAGGGCCCGGTCGACGTTGCGGCGGTTAAGCAGCCCGATGACCTTACCATCCCTGACTACCGGGTAGCCCTCAAAACCATAGCGATTCATCAGACGGGCTGCTTCCTGGCCCGCCATGGACGGGTCGAGAATCAAAGGGTCCCGCGACATGATCTGACGGACCTTGAGTTCAGGTGTGACAACAACTGGCAGGTAGCGGAGCAATTCTTCAACCGTCTTCTGCACCAGCACCCGCGTGTTTTCAGGGTTGGGTTTATCGCCGGGGCGGATCAGGGCGGAAGAAGCCCGCTTGTGCCCTCCGCCATTAAAATGACGGGCGAGCAAGCCGACGTCCAGGTTGTCCGTAGTCGAACGCGCGACCAGGCGAACACCCTGCCGGGTAGATACCACCAGTACAATCCCATCCGGGTCCATAAAATCACGCAGTTTGTGGGCGACTGACGAGATTTCGTCATTCAGGTCAAAGGCATCGGCACTTGCTACCAGGATTTCAAATCCTTCGATTGTGTGGGTGGTCAGGTTGGCAACCAGCCGGTCAAAAAGCTGTTGCTGGGCGTTTGTGAGCGGTGGATTAAGGTAGCGTGAGACAAGGTTCAGATCGGCCCCTTGTTCAAGCAGGAAGGCGACCGCTCTGGCATCTCTGGCGGTGGTGTTGCTGTAGCCGAGTGAGCCGGTGTCTTCATAGATCCCCAGGATCAGCAGTGTGGCTTCCAGGTTGGTTAGCTCCAGCCCGGCTGCCTGGATTTTTTCTACCAACAGGGTCGAACAGGCACCGCAGGTTTGCAGATCCATCTCCCAGTCAGGGTGAGACTGTTTCTTGCGGAGATGATGGTCGATCACCACAACCTTGGTCTCGTCGGTCATGCCACGCAATGTCACCAGTGATTGGGTGTCGACCAGGTAGACCTTCTTAATTTCCTTATGGGGTAGGTCCTTGAGACGTGAAAACCCCAATTCTTCGCCATACTTGTCTAAAAAATCACGCCCATTACGATTGATCTGTCTGGGCAGCAAGGCATAGGCCTCAGGCACGAGCAGGTGCGCTCCCAGCATGGATGCCAGGGCATCAAGGTCAGCTTGCTCGTGAGTCATAATTAATTGCATTCAGTCATCCCTTCAAGTCTGATCGGTTTCAATTTTCGTACCAATAGGCCTGGTTGTCTGGGTTGTATGCATTATAAATTGATTGGGAAAGCCTTGCAAAAAGTCGGTTGGCGGGATCGTAGAGAAATTGTCCCTGTGTGTGGGCGAAAGCGACCAATACATAATCCCCACCAGGGGTGAAAATTACGGCGCTGTCGCTGATGGTGTGGATCAATCCGTCAATCTCGTTGCCCCAGCCATGTTTGTGCGCGATCACCGCTTCAGGAGGCAAGCCTGCTTCAAGCAGAGCGAGGATCTTGTTTCCTTTTAGAAAATCCAGCATCAGCGAGCATTCAGTCGCAGTGATTTGGCCGGAAAACAGATTTTGTTCATTTCCCGAGGCACAATGGTAAATCCTGCCCAGCAGGTCGCCTGCTTCGCTGGGAACAGTCTGATTGTAAAAATCCGGGTCAAGATAAATGTCCCTGCGCGAGTTCGCCGGCGTTGTGATACGCTCCAACAGTGGTGAGCGGGGCTCAAAATAGCCGGCCAGGAAGGTGTTTTGATAACCCAGGTCTCTCAGATCGGCGGTGACCATCAAGGGGCCGCGGTCATTGTCCATGTACGCTTTCATCAAGCCATCGGCAGGAGGGTTGAGCGAATCGGCGATCATCTGCCGCATCCAGCTTACAGCCTGTTCTGGCAGGGGTTCCGATAATCTTTTCATGGTAGAAACCATGATTGGGATTTTGATGGTACTTGCCGCAGAGTAGGCTACATCCAACGGCACATCCTTTTGATCGAGCAAGGCGAAGTGCATCATTTGTCCGTCCCGCATGTCCTGCAGATAGATTTCAATCAGCCCATCAAACTTCTCCAGCAGAATGACCTGTCGCAACATTGTCTCCAGGTTTTGCCAGTTGAGCGGCGGGGCAGTCTCTTGACTGACACTCAGCTCAACCACCCGTTCAGATGGTGAAAGTAAAGCTTGTTGGACCTGCCCAACGGTTTGGGTGAGCGACGCGAGCTGATAACCCGGCTGACCCGGGGTGAGGTTGGTCGTATAGAGTAGCGGGGTCGCGGCTGAAGGAGGCTGGTTGTAGCGCTGGCTGAAAACCTGCCCCAGATATTGGCTCAGGTGGCTCTCATCGAAAGAGTAGATCAGCTCAAGCTCCCGGGCAATTTCCGGCGGTTCTTTGCCCCATAGATACTCCCAAAATCCCTTGGAAGAACCGGAATCCTCCAGCTGAGCCAGGGTTGCCTGGCTGTCAACCGCAAAACCTAGCTGCTCTGGTGTGAATTGCATGCGGGCTTGCTTGTAGCGCAGTTCAACTGGCAAGGAGTAGGCAGTTTCGATCCGCTGGGCGGCTTCATCGGGGCTCAGACCTTCAAGAGGGATGCCATTTACGCTGGTATCAGGCGGGACCAGGGCAGGCTGCGATTTGTATACTGACCACGCTCTCAATCCGATCACAAGACTCGCTAACAAAAAGATCAGCCCAAAACCCAAAATAATCCCCTGACCGTTGCTCTTCTTGCGCCTGCTGCTTCTGTATTTCTTCATCCAAAAGATTTTACCATCAGGTCTCAGACTACTGTTCCACACCCAAACAATCCATATTGTGAAAATCTTGTCTTAAACTCATATATAATTAGGGACAGTAATGGCTACACATGAAGGAGAGGCGATGACGGATAAAAAACCATGCAAGAGCCTTGGCTGGAGCCTGGCAGGTACGCTTACTGCCCTGGCAGTTGCAAAAGGCGGCTGGATCCTCTATAGCAAACGCTATATTGACCATCATGCCAAGTTGAATATCATCCTGAATGCCGAACAACACACCTATCACTCGCCCGGAGCCGGCGCGATCAACTTCTTTGTAAACGGCGCTGGAGACCAAACACCTCTGCTCTTGATCCACGGCTTGCATATGTATGCCGGACTTTATGACGTTTTGCCGATCTTTGAAGCCTTTCGGACCTCCCGACCCATTTACGCTATCGACCTGCCCGGGTTTGGCAGGTCAGAAAAAACAGATCGCCCTTATCGCGCGTCGATGTATGAAGAAGCCATTTTGGATTTCATCAAAAACCAGATAGGTCGACCCTGTCATGTCCTGACGCTTGGAAATTCGAGTGCTTACGCGGCCATGGCATCAGTAAGCTCGCCGGAGTGGATTACCTCACTCATCATGATCAACCCGAGCGGTTTTGAGATGCCCCATCCGGTTTCGATGCGAACCATGGATTACCGGGAAAGAGCCCGTGATTTGTTGCTCTCATACCTCAAGGTCCCGCTTTGGAGCCTACCGATTTATGACCTGTTTGCCAGTCGACCGCGCATCGCCAGGTATTATCACAAGCACTTTGCCTACAGCCCACCCGGTGACCTGATTGATCTTGCTTATACCTCTTCACACCAGGCTGGAGCTCACTTCGCCCCCATGGTGCTGTTTAGCGGCAAGTTAACTGTCCCCCATCTGCGTGAAAAGTACTACGAGAAGCTGAAGATACCGGTATATGTCATCTATGACAACGCAGCAGATAACAGTTTTGATATGCTACCTCAGATTGTTCACGAAAAAACTAATTGGAAAGCTTATCGCAGCCGCAACACAAAAGGCATGCCCCATTTTGAACGTCCTGGTGAGTTATTCAGGCAGTTTGATTTGTTCTGGAAGAAACACGACGAAATAAAAAGCTAATTATGGAAGAGCAGCGAACCAAGCCAAAAATCCACCCCCTGAGCATCTTAGGCGCGATAGTTTTTGCGTTGGTTCTGATTGGGGCAACGTATTTGGTCTTTCGTTCGCAAGCCGGTCAGCGCCAGCCAGCCCAAACTACGCCGCAATACCTTGTCACAATTTTACCGGCCCCAACCGAAACGCCCACAACCGCTGCACCGTCAGTTCTGCCATCCCCGACCCTGGCAGATGTTTCCATTTTGCCTCCCGACGTGGTTACGGTTGGCCGTTACGTAAAAGTGGTTGGTACCCAGGGTTTGGGTTTACGCATGCGGTCAGAGGCAGGGACTTCAGGCGAGGTGAACTTTCTGGCAACCGATGATGAAGCCTTCAAAGTCATCGATGGCCCTATTGGCAGGGATGGCTACACCTGGTGGCACTGTGAGGCATTGCTGGATAAGACCCGCTCCGGATGGGCGGCCGAAAATTACTTGCAGGTGCTGGAAATCAGCACCCCTCAACCCTGAAATTTTAAGTAAACGGTGGTAAAGCATTGAATCTGTTCAACCGAAGTAACAAAAGAAATACATCAAAGAAAAGATCGGAGAGCTTCCAGCCAACTCAGGCGGTCCGCATTGAGGCTGCTATGGCCCAATCAGTGGGTAAGACTCGCGATCACATGGAAGATGCCGCATCCTCCTTTATTTTTCAGCAGGGTTATCGTGACCAGATCCGCCATGTCGCTTTGTTTGTTGTGGCCGATGGAATGGGAGGGCATCTGAACGGTGAATTGGCCAGCTCACTTGCCCTCAAGCAAGTTAACGCTCAGATCCTGCCTGTTTTGCAAGCCCAAAATGACGCTCCTGCTGAATTTGAAGAGATTGAGACTTTGCTGGTAGAGGCATTTAACCTTGCACAGGAGGCTGTCCTGGACGAAGTGACCGGAGGCGGCAGCACACTTACGGCTGCCTTATTGATTGAAAATAGTCTCTATTTCGCCCATGTTGGAGATTCCCGGCTTTACCTGGTGGGTTATGATGGAAAAACAGAGGTGCTGACGCGCGACCATTCCTTGGTGCAGCGACTGGTTGACCTCGGTCAGATCAGTCAGGCAGAGGCTGAGAGCCACCCTCAAAAAAATGTGCTTTACCGCGCGCTCGGCCAGAGCGAAGGTTTCAAAGTTGACCTTGGGTTTCGTCAATTGGACGCTCCTGGCTACATAATGCTTTGTTCGGACGGGTTATGGGGTGTGGTAAAAGATAAAAAAATTACTGAAGAGATCTGCTCAGATAAACTACTCAGTGAGCGTGCTCAACAGCTATGTGATATGGCTAATCAGGCTGGCGGTCCGGATAATGTCAGTGTGATCCTTGCAGAGATTTTTTAGGAGGACAAGATGGAGAATAAGAAGAAAATTTTGGTAGTTGATGATGAAAAGGGATTGGCAAAAATCATCCGCCTCAACCTGGAACAGGATGGCTTTGATGTGGTTGAAGCCCATAACGGAACCCAGGCAATGGAAAAACTGCGCACAACCCTGCCGGATCTCATTTTGCTCGATATCATGATGCCGGATATAGATGGTTTCACCGTCTTGAAAATGATTCGCGAAATCGGCAGCACTCCTGTAATCATGCTGACCGCCAAAGGGGAAGAAGATGACAAAATCAAAGGGCTCGAGCTTGGCGCGGATGATTATGTGACTAAACCCTTCAGCCCGCGCGAGGTTTCCAGCCGTATTCGGGCTGTGCTGCGCCGCGGAGACTTCAGCCGCGACGGAGAATCCGGCAAAATCGTGGTGGACGATCGCCTGACAATTGATTTTGACCGCCACGAGGTTTGGGTAGAAGGCAAGCTTGTTCAACTCCGCCCAACCGAATACCGTTTGCTTTATCATCTTGTGCAGAATGCAGGCTGGGTTTTGACTCACGACCAGATCCTGAACAAAGTCTGGGGTTATGAGTATGAAAACGAGCCTCATTACGTACGTCTGTATATCAATTATTTGCGTAAAAAACTGGAAGTTGACCCTGCTGATCCACAGTATATTTTGACAGAACGGGGAGTGGGATACAGGTTTGTGGATTACAAACGTGAAAAACAATACAAGAATAACGAGACTTAAACAGCGCAGGTCAGCTTATGCAGAGACAGTGGGGTGCAGGGAAGGAAATTGGGGTCTGAACACAAATTGCGACTTTAGCCAACGACTTTTCACCCTAAATCATTGTATAATTAACCACTAACCCCTTCCATTGATCTAATTCTTGTCGGAGGTTTCTATGGCGAAGAAGAAATCCAAATCTGAAACAAAAGGAAAGTCTGCCAAATCTGACCCTGCTGTCATATCGGACCAGTCAGTTGAAAATCCGAATAACGATTCTTACGCGAGACCGCCTAAATTGAAGAAACTATCCAATAAAGTTTATGAACGTGAACTTGAGAAACTTCAAATAGAGCTGGTCAAATTGCAATATTGGATTAAAGAGACCGGGTTAAAGGTGGTAGTGATTTTTGAAGGTCGTGATGCCGCAGGAAAGGGTGGGACGATCAAACGCATCACTGAGACACTGAATCCTCGGATAGTTCGGGTGGTTGCTCTGCCTGTGGCGACTGAAAAAGAAAAAACCCAATGGTATTTCCAGCGTTATGTCGCCCACCTGCCTGCCGCCGGCGAAATGGTCTTGTTCGACCGCTCCTGGTACAACCGGCCCGGGGTCGAACGGGTGATGGGTTTCTGCACGCCCGAACAGGTGGAGGAGTTTTTCCGATCGGTTCCTGAATTTGAGAAAATGCTCATCCGCTCTGGCATCATCCTGATTAAGTATTGGTTCTCGGTCCGCAACGAAGAGCAGGAACGCCGCTTTCAGGCCCGAATCGATGACATCACCCGCCGATGGAAGCTGAGCCCGATGGACCTTGAATCACGCAAACGCTGGGTTGAATATTCACGCGCCAAAGATGATATGTTCCGCTATACAGATACAAAGCTGAGTCCCTGGTATGTGGTTGAGGCAGACGATAAAAAACGGGCACGACTGAATTGTATTAACCACCTGCTGAGCAAAATACCATACGAAGACCTTACCCCCCAGGTTTTGTCCCTGCCTTCGCGGCAGGAGGATGATAGCTACGTTCGCCCTCCCTTTAGCGACCAAACTTTTGTTCCAAACTACGAAGTGCCTGCTGATTAGCTTATTCTGAAACGGGGTCCATTTGAAATCGTAACAGACGGCTTACTTTATTTTGCCATCCAAACCAAACAATGCAATCGCGTTGCGGGTCAATTGATCTCCAACCATTTCGATGGGTAAAGCGCGTATTTCCGCGATCTTTTCGGCGATCAGGGGGATAAAAGCCGGCTCGTTCCTCTTACCGCGATGTGGATGGGGCGGTAAAAAGGGGCAGTCGGTCTCAAGCAGCATATTTTTAAGCGGCAGGATCTCCACCAGGGAGCGTTTATCCGCAGCATTCTTGTAAGTTACTGGCCCGCCAATCCCAAAGCAAAAACCACACTCCAACAGCGCTTCAACATACCCTGCACCGCCGCTGTAAGCATGCATCACGCCAGGAGCGCGTTTGAGCGGGGAATCCGGTGACAGGTTTTTATGCCACCCGGTCAGGACGGGCACCAATTCATGCGCGGAAGAACGCTCGTGAACAACGATAGGCAGGCCCAGCTGTTCGGACAGGGCCAGTTGCGTTTCAAGCGCTCTCCTCTGCTGTTGCGGGGTGGCATGGTCCCGATAAAAATCGAGACCAATCTCGCCGATGGCTACAACCTGAGTTTCGGTTGCCAGCATTTTCAGCTCACCAAAAACTGTCTGGTCAAAGTTAGCGGAATAGTTTGGATGTATGCCTGCAGCCACGAATACATAACCGGGGTTTTCCCTGGCAAGGGCCAGAGAATTTCTCAAAGAAGTCAGGTCAATCGAAATGTTGAGGATAAACTGCAAGCCGTTTGCACGGGCGCGATCGATGACGTCTTTTCGGTCGGAATTAAAGTCTTCAAAATCGAGATGAGCGTGTGTATCAGAAAACGGAATCATAGTGTAATTTTACCAAAGCGCAGCACTCTGGGGGCCGGTTAATAAATTATGTTATTATTGAGGACGCCTCACCCAAACCTGAGTCCTGAATCGAAAGGCAAGGTTGTGATGAGGGTTAGTTGGTAAAACTTTCTGTAAAGAGTGGTATCTGACGCGTATGAATATTTCCTCTTACCTTTTTGGCTTTATCCTGGCAACGCTTCTGGGAGCGCTGTTTCATCTGTGGCGGGATGGCGGCATCTTGCGGCTGCTGCTTTACCTTGTGCTCGCCTGGATAGGTTTCTCCATAGGGCATTGGGCTTCCGGCAGTGTGGGGTTTAATTTTATGAGCGTCGGTCCGGTCAACCTTGGCGGAGGTATCATTGGCAGTGCCGTATTTTTGTTCCTGGGCCATTGGGTGGGTCAGATGGAATCAGACCTATCTTCCCGTAATAAATGATGACCACTGAATCTGGTGAGAGGGCTGACCTGATTGTCAAAGAGGGTGACCTGGTTCAACTTCACGGTGCTACTCACAAAAACAATCTTCTGGTTATGAAGGCCGGGCAGGTTTTGCAGACTCATCGCGGGGTAATCAAGCACGACGATGTCATCGGGCAGCCCTGGGGCATCCGTCTCCAATCGCATACCGGCAACCCTTTTTTTGTTCTCCAACCCGGGATCACCGATCTCGTGCAAAACATCAAGCGCACCACACAAATAATGTATCCCAAGGATATCGGTTATATTGTCCTGAAGCTGGGGGTCGGTCCTGGTAAGCGTGTGTTGGAATGCGGTGGGGGCTCGGGCGGACTGACGACTGTCCTGGCATATCTGACTGGCGAAACCGGCAGGGTCTATTCGTATGAACGCAACCCCGAGGCGCAGAAACTCGCCCGCAAGAATTTAAGCCTTTTTGGCTTGGAGCAGCGCGTCGATTTCAAGCTGGGTGATGCGGGCGAAGGTTTTGAGGAACGCAATCTCGATGCGATCTTTCTCGATCTGCCCAATCCTCATGATTATCTCGAGCAGGTTTGTCTGAGCCTTAAAGCCGGCGGTCAGTTTGGCACGCTCTTACCCACCATGAACCAGGTTGAAACCATTTTGCGTGGCCTCTCTCAGAGCCATTTCGCCTTTGTCGATGTCTGCGAAATTTTATTGCGCCATTATAAGTCCGACTGGGGGCGGCTGAGACCAGTAGACCGGATGGTAGCTCATACTGGTTATTTAATTTTTGCTCGCATGGTCCATGTGCCCCTGGACAATCAGGAAGGGCAAGAGGATGAGGATGAAGCGCTCGATTGAATTGCCGGCCGACCTGTCAGCACGCCTGGTTGAAGACGCCAAAGTTGGTATCCGCTGGGAAGCGCTCGGAGAGGCTGATATTTTGGGCAAACTCAAGCCATCGGCAGTTCTTCTGCCTCTGATCCGCTTGAACGATCAGTGGCAATTGATCTACACCCTGAGATCCGTTCATTTGCAAGATCACTGCGGTCAAGTGTCCTTCCCAGGGGGATCGTGGGAACCGAATGATTCCAGCCTGGTTGAAACCGCCTTGAGAGAATCGTGGGAAGAGATTGGTCTGGACCCAGCCGCGGTGAAGGTGATGGGATGTATGGCTCCTATGGCAATAGCCACCCGATTTGTGATCACACCAGTTGTTGCGGTGGTGGAATGGCCAACGGAACTGATCGTCAACCCCGATGAAGTTGACCGAGTTTTTTCGATCCCGTTGGATTGGCTTGCCGACCCTGCAAACCATGAATTTCGCGTTCACACGCACGAAGGCAGGGATTTCGATGTGGCCTATTTCAAGCACTATGATGGCGAAATAGTCTGGGGTGCAACAGCAATGATGACCCTTGACTTTCTGCGCTTGCTCGATTTGTAATCCAATGTTTTTACAGGTTTCCTCGTTAAGTAAATACGGTTGGGCTTTCCGACGAATATGCTGAGAAAAAAAAGACCTGTCCATCGGACAGGTCTTTGTGAACAGGCTGATTCGAAAAAAGACTAATCTTCTTTCTCTTGTTCCTTTTCTTCGCCTTCTTCCTTCTTACCTTTTTCCAGAACCTCAGGTTCGACATCAACTTCTTCGACCTCTTCCGGTTCCTCTTCTTCTTCAGCCACAAAGCTGACAGAAACGATAACTTCTTCAGGAGGTGTGAGGATGGTAATTTTGTCGCTCAGATCCAGATCGCTCACGGTGACGACATCATCAGTGGTTATCAAACCGCTGATGTCCACCTGCACACGTTCGAGCATATTATCTGGCAGGGCTTCGATTTCAAGCTCGTTTAGCATCTGATTAAGCAGAGAGCCGGGCACCTCTTCTAAAACCGGTGCCTCACCAACCAATTCGATGGAGACATTGGCGCGTAGCACTTCGGTCATAGACAAGGCCAAAAAGTCCAGGTGAAGCAGTTTGCCAGTAACCACATCGTTAGTCCTGTCACGTACGATCACTTTGGTCACCTCGCCATCAAGGTCAAGGTTGACCAGGGTGGTGGGGGTGATTTTCTTCATAAGCATAGTGGTTGAGTGGGTATCCATTTGAATCGGATATGAATCCACCTTGTAGCCATAGACTACACCAGGCAGGATTCCCTGGCGACGAAGTTTGGCGACCTGTTTTCCGACCACTTCGCGTTTTTCAACTTTTATAATGATTTCTTCTTGTTTTGCAGACATGTTTCCTCCGGGCGCCTCTCACCCTCGCAGGGTTACCCTCGCCCATAAATTTACCAGAAGGATTTCTGGCGACAGATAATTCTACTCGTTGAGAGAAAATAAGTCAACAATTTCAGCCTGGAGTGAATGAGCAGGTTAGTGAAGGTGCTACTGACTGACGATTAAGGGTATCCGTAGCATATAATCAAAAATACGGAGGACAACATGTGCGGTCGATTTACGATGGCGATTGATTCGGAAGATTTACGTACGGAACTGGCACTGGGGCAGATGCCGCCGGATTGGGAAAAGCGCTATAACATCGCCCCATCACAGGATGTAGCGACTGTGCCAAACCCTGATAACCGTGACGTGGTCTGGATGCGATGGGGGCTGGTGCCTTTTTGGGCCAAAGACCCCTCAATCGGTAATAAGATGATTAACGCCCGGGCGGAAACTGTGGCGGAGAAACCTTCTTTTCGCAACTCCTTTAAGAACAAGCGCTGCCTGATCCTGGCGAACGGTTTTTATGAGTGGCGTAAATCAGGTGGGCAATCCATCCCATTTTATTTTCAGTTGAAGGGTGGAGAACCTTTCGCCTTCGCTGGTTTGTGGGATGATTGGGAGAATAAAGGAGTATCTTCGATGCCTGGTCTGCCCGGATTGATCACCTGCACCTTGATCACGACTTCCGCGAACGAGGATGTCAGGGCTGTCCATCCCCGCATGCCGGTGGTACTGACCAAAGAAACCATGTGGGATTGGTTGGAAGAAGATGATCCAAAGATCTTGGAAAGCTTGCTCAGACCTCTGCCTGCCGGCAGTCTGATTGCTTATCAGGTCAGCCGGGACGTTAACAGCCCTCAAAACCAAGGAGAGTACCTGGTCGAACCTATAGAAGAAGAAGGTTTACCAGGAATTGTTTAGTCCGTCCATGCGCTAAACCTCATGTTTTCTGCCCAAATAATGGCGAAGGTCTGCTGTCAAACACTCTTCGCACCATCTGACTGACATAATGTAAAATTAGCCATGTACACACAGGCATAAGGGAGTAACAAATCCAATGAAAATTTCACGACGTGGGATAGCGGCATTCATTTTATTTTCACTGCTGCTGGCTGCCTGTCAACCGGCTGTTCAGCTGCCGCAAGCAACTTCAGAAGTTACTCCGCTGGAAACCTCTGAACCAGAACCAACTTTGGCGGCCCCTGAGCCAGTTGAAGACTCCCCGATGGGTTGGTGGAACGAAGTCGTTTTCTATGAAATTTTCGTTCGCTCTTTTAAAGACAGCGACGGTGATGGGATCGGGGATTTTCAGGGCATCATCTCTCAACTCGATTATCTAAATGACGGCGACCCCGCAACCAGCGATGACCTCGGTATCGGTGGGATCTGGCTGATGCCGATCATGCCCTCCCCATCCTACCATGGCTATGATGTCAGCAACTATCAAAGCGTCAATCGTGAATATGGCACGCTTGCTGACTTCAAGCAACTTCTCGACGAGTGCCATCAGCGCGGTATTCGCGTAGTCATTGATTTTGTGGTCAACCACACGTCAAGTGAGCACCCCTGGTTTGTCTCTGCCCAGGATCCCGCCAGCGGATTCCGAAACTGGTATGTCTGGGAAGAGCAAAATCCAGGCAGACCGGGTCCTTGGGGTCAAAATGCCTGGTACGAAGCCAACGGTTTCTATTATTACGCACCGTTTTGGAGCGGCATGCCCGATTTGAATTATCATGAACCTATGGTGACCAAAGCCATCTATAACGCCACCGAATTTTGGCTTGACCTGGACGTTGATGGCTTTCGTGTCGATGCCGCCCGCTACCTCTTTGAAGAAGGTGTCAGTCAGCAGGATACCAAAAGCAGCATTAGTTGGTTCCAGGACTGGCGTGAGTTTTATACCAGTATTGATCCTCAGGCTTACACTGTTGGTGAAGTTTGGACGGACACACAGGTGATCGCGAAATACAACCAGCCCAGCCGTGGGATGCAGCAATACTTTATGTTCGATCTGGCAGCCGACATCCTAGGGGGAATTTATTCACCAGATCCCTCCCGCATCATGAAAAGCTACCTGGAAACGCTAGAATACTTTCCTGACCAGCAATTCGCGACTTTTTTGACCAACCACGACCAGCAGCGGGTTGCCTCATATTATAGTCAGCGTATGCAGCCGCAGAAACTTGCTGCATTTGTCTACCTGACTGGTCCGGGCACACCTTACATCTACTACGGTGAAGAGATCGGCATGACCGGTGGGAAACCAGACGAACTGATCCGCAAGCCGATGCAGTGGTCAGACCAGGCAAACGCTGGCTTCAGCGTCTCGGAGCCCTGGCAAGAGCTGACCGAGGGTTGGGAAGAAATCAATGTCGAGGCTCAAGAGCAAGACCCTGATTCATTGCTGAACTGGTACAAGGTGCTGGTTAACACGCGCAATCAGCTCCCTGCGCTGCAGAAGGGAAGTTATCACCCCTTTAGCTCCTCTTGCCGTCGTCTCTACACAGTCGCTCGCGTTTATGAAGATCAGGTTGTGCTCCTGATAGCCAACCTGGGCGTTCAAACCATGGAGAATTGCTCCATCTCGATCGCAGAGAGTCCGATGGCTGGCACCTGGAGTGTCGAAAGTGTTTGGGGCGGTTTGCCTTTCGACCAAATCACATTCTCGGAGAGCGGTTCTTTAATTGACTTTTTCGTGGCCCCTCTGCTTGAGGGCGGAGAAACGATAATTCTCACTTTGGGCAAATAATTGCTTGTTTTTGTATATTAAAAAAGGAGAAAAATGAGACACTTAGCTAAATTTTTAAGTTTACTGTTACTGATCACTGTATTGGCAGGCTGCGGGGCACCTACCTCAACACAAGCCCCAACTACTTTACCGCCCGTGGAAGAAACTCAGGCACCGGAGCCAACAGAAGTGGTTGAAGAATTGCCGCTCTATATCAACTTGACCTGGCACCAGCATCAACCTCTCTATTACAAGGACGAAGACGGCGTCTATACCCGTCCGTGGGTACGCGTGCATGCTACCAAGGACTATCTCGATATGGCCGAGATGGTCGCGCAACACCCAGGTATGAAAGCAAGTTTTAACCTGACCCCGTCGTTAATCCGTCAGTTGAACGATTTCGTTGAGAATGGTGCCAAAGATCTCTACTGGGTGCTTGCGGAGATCCCGGCTGCCGAATTGACAGTGGAACAAAAGAGTTTCATCCTGGAGCGCTTTTTCGATGCCAATTGGGACCATATCATCGCCGTTTTTCCGCGCTACCTGGAGCTTCTCGATTTACGCGCCGGAACCGACGCTGAAGCTATCGCGGCTGCAGTGGAAAATTTCAGTGAGCAGGATTTCAGAGATCTTCAGATTTGGTTTAATCTGGCCTGGGTCGACCCTGATTACCTTGCCCAAGAACCTTTCGAGGCACTGGTAGAAAAAGGTCGGGATTTTGACGAGGCAGATAAGAGCGTTTTGTTCGCTGGCATCGAGGAACTGGTTGCCAGGGTCATCCCCACTCACAAAGACCTGCAGGATCAGGGCATCGTCGAGATTACTGCCACTCCATACGCGCATCCCATTTTGCCCTTGATCTATGATACTGACCTGGCATTGGTAGGCAACCCTAAAGCGATTATGCCCCGTGAACGTTTCAGTTATCACGAAGACGCTTTGGCGCATCTGCAGATAAGCGTGGAGATGTACGAAGAGTTTTTTGGTAGGCCCGTGCGTGGTCTCTGGCCCGGGGAGGGTTCGGTGGCGGAAGAGATTGTGCCGATGGTGAGCGATGCTGGTTACCAATGGATGCAGACTGGTGAGCCCGTGCTGGTCGCCTCTCTTGGCATGCAGGGTGATCGCTTCGCCCGCGACGGCTCTGATACTGTCACAGACTCCGATACCCTCTACCGCCCTTATTATGTGCAGGGAGAGTCCGGCGACAAGGTTGCCATTTTCTTCCGGGATTGGGTGATTTCAGACAAAATCGGCTTTACCTACTCCGGCATGCCCGGTGAGGATGCCGCGCAGGACATGATCAACCGCCTCGAGAATATCCGCGCCAGTCTTGAAGGAATACAAGGCCCGCACATCGTCACCATTGTGGTCGATGGCGAGAATGCCTGGGAAAATTATGACAACGACGGCAAAGAATTTTTCCATGCGCTTTACAGTAAACTGGCGGGCAGCGAAACGTTGGAGACCATCACCCCGTCCGAATATCTGGCACTCTACCCGGAGCAACGGGAACTGTCGGAACTGTTCCCGGGAGCCTGGTTCAGCGCCAATTACGACACCTGGATCGGCGAGGAAGAGGAGGCTGAAGCCTGGGACCTGCTCGCTCTGGTTCGTGCCGACTTGAAACAGTATGAAGATGGCACCCTCAGCGCAACCCCAGAAGCATTGGAGAACGCGCTTGATTTCATGTATCTGGCTGAAGGTTCGGATTGGTTCTGGTGGTATGGCAGCGATCAGGACTCGGGGCAGGACAGCTATTTTGACGAGGGCTTCCGTGCTCTTCTCAAAGGCGTCTACACTTCGTTGGAAGTTGATTATCCCGCCATTCTTGACATACCGATTATCCAGCCTCAGCCGCTAAAACCAACCAGCGCCATCAGCGGACAAACCACGCCTATGATTGATGGGATTTCTGACGAAGAAGAGTGGGCGACAGCGGCGATTTATGAGGGCGAAGAGGGCGCGCCCATCCAGGCTTTTGTTTATGGGATGGACCAGGAAAACCTTTATCTTCGCTTTGATCTCCCTGAGCCGCTCAGCGCTGATGCGATCATTAATGTCTACCTGAATGCACCAGGCGATGCCAACAAACAGATGACTGGCATAGCTGGCGGCAGCCCACTGGTTGCCCCTGCTTCCCGCCTTATCGAAATCAAGACTGAGAAATCTTTTGCAGGGCTATTCCTGAGCAATGGTTCTGTTTGGACCCTGGAGGAAGAACAGATTGGTCAATTGGCTGCTGATAGTAACTTGATTGAATTTTCTGTGCCCAAATCTGTATTGGGCCAGGTAAGTGCCGGTAGCGTTGTGCCTGTACAGGTCGTATTTAATAAGGTTGAGCAGGTTCAATTCAATCCTTCTGTCCCCCTTGGCATTCAATACTTCAGCTTTGAGCCGCTGACCTCGCTTTTGTTAGTTAAAGATCCTGAAGGAGATGATTTTGGTCCCGGCACCTATACTTATCCAAGTGATGGTGTCTTCAAAGCCGGTGATTTTGACCTGACTTCTTTCGAGATTTCAAGCGATGGAGCCAATTTGTTTTTCACCCTGGGTGTCAAAGCGGAAATCACCAATGGCTGGGGTTCGCCTGCTGGTTTTTCGGTGCAGACCTTCGACGTCTACATCGACAAAGACCCGGGTTCGGCGACCGGAGCCCGCATGCTGCTGCCCGGACGCAATGCCGCCCTGGCTGCCCAAAATGGCTGGGAGATCGCCCTCTGGATTGAGGGCTGGACCCCGCAAGTGGTAGTATTGGATGCAGACAATCTGCCGGTCAACAATACTGAAGCCACTAGCGCGATGCGAGTCTATGTCGACAACAGCAAAAACGCTGTTGTAGCCAGCGTACCGGTGGAGTTTTTTGGTGAGGGAGATCCAGCTGAGTGGGCCTACGCGGTCGTGCTCTTAGGGCAGGAAGGCTATCCGGCCGACGGCGTATGGCGTGTTCGCGATGTCAGTCAGCGTGTGGAAGGGTATCGCTTTGGAGGCGCTCCGGCCGATAACAACCATACCCGCATTATCGACCTGCTTTTACCGGAAGGTTCTGAAATGACACAGGAAGAATTTTTGAGTGCTTATCCATCATCCGCGTCACCTGTGGATGGTAAAGGACCGGATGATTTTGCCATCGTGCCTATGATTACCGCGGAAAGCGTGAAGTAGAAGAGACTGATAATGACAGAAGAATTTAGAATTACTACTGACCCCAGACACGATGTTGAACTGACTCTTGACGATGGGCGCGTCATAACAGGTAAACGGGGCGCGAAGCTTGAAGAGTTTATCAATGTGATCCAGCAGGATGACGAACCCCAGATTGTTGGCGTCATTTTAAATGGCTCGCTGCGCGAACTGACCTATCCGCTGCACCTTGACGGTGTTGCCAGCCTGATCGATATGTCAGATTCTGATGGAGCCAGGATTTACCGTCGCTCGCTGGTATTTTTGCTTGAGGTAGCCTTTAAGCGCTGTTTTCCGGAAGGTCAATTGAATATCGATCATTCCGTTTCCTCAGGCGGTTATCATTGCCAGATTCACAACATGAACGGTTTTGGACAAGCCGAACTGGATACGCTTAAGAGTTATATGGAGGCACTGGTTGCGGAGGATATTCCCTTTGTGCGTGAGACGGTCCCTCTGAAGGAGGCCGTTGAATATTTCACTGCCACCGGAGAAACCGACAAAGTTAGCCTGTTGAAGTATCGCCAACGCCCGGATCTGGTGCTTTACCGCGCCAAAAACGTGCGCGATTATCATCACGGTTACATGGTGCCCTCGTCTGGCTATATCAAATGGTTTGATTTCGACCTGGTGGAAGAAGGGTTTGTGCTGCGCTTCCCGCGACGTCATGCCCCAATGCAAATAGAACCATTGGGCAAGTACCCAACCCTGCTGAAGACCTTCAGAGACTACGGCGATTGGTTGAACAAGCTGGGGATTCCCTCGGTAGGCGCTTTGAACGATGCCATCAAGGATGGTCACATCGACAAGGTAATCCTGGTTTCTGAAGCTTTGCACGAGATGCAAATTTCCCAAATTGCTGATCAGATATCCAAAAACTGCGACAAGGTGGAAGTCATACTGATCGCTGGACCGTCCTCCTCTGGCAAAACCACATTCTCAAAGAGACTCAGCATCCAGCTGGTGGCCAAGGGCATCAATCCCTTCGCGCTTGAAATGGACAATTTCTTTGTTGACCGGGATAGAACTCCGGTGCTACCGGATGGCAGCAAAGACTACGAATCTCTGCAAGCCATGGATTTGGAACGTTTCAATCACGATGTCAAAGCGCTGATTGCCGGCCAGGAGGTACAACTGCCCCGATTCAACTTCATCAGCGGCAACAGTGAGAATGGCAAACTTGCCAGATTGGAAAAGGGTCAGATTGTGATCCTGGAAGGCATCCATGGTTTGAACCCAAGCCTACTGAAAGAGGTAAACCCGGCTCACACCTTCCGAATTTACATTTCCTGCCTGACACAGCTCAATCTCGACCGCCATAATCGTATTTCGACCACTGATACGCGTTTGCTCAGGCGTATTGTGCGCGACGCGCGCGACCGCGGTTACAGCGCCAGCCAAACCATCGCTCGCTGGGAGTCTGTGCGCAGAGGCGAAAAGGAGCACATCTTCCCATACCAGGAATATGCTGATGTCATGTTCAATTCTGCCCTTGCTTACGAGCTGACGACCTTGAAACCAATGGTTGAACCGCTTTTACGCCAGGTTAGTTTTGGCACCATGGAGCATATTGAGGCGAAACGCCTCTTGAAATTTCTGGAATGGTTTCTGCCAACCACAACTGACTTTGTGCCGGACAATTCTTTGCTCAGAGAGTTTATTGGAGGCTCGATTTTGACCGATTTCTCGATGTGGACACGTTAACGTAAACTGACTTAACAGAAAAAGGCTGTCCTGGTAAGGGCAGCCTTTAAATTTATGTGGTTCAAAAAAGCTATTTCTCAGTCATTGTTTTCTTGATCATGACTGACAGTCTCCTTACGCCTTCGCGAATCTTCTCCGGGTTAGTGGCTGAGAAATTCAAGCGCATTGTGTTGTTAGGGCCGCCAATAGGATAGAAGGGCGTACCAGGAACGTAGGCAACTTTTTCCTCAATTGCTTTCGGGAAGAGTTCCATGCTGTCGCAGCCCTCTGGCAATCTCAGCCAAAGGAACAAGCCGCCCTTGGGCACTGTCCATGTGGTGCCTTCAGGCATGTAGTCTTCAAAGGCCTGCAGCATAGCGTCACGGCGTTCCTTATATACCCGTTTGATGGTTTCAATATGGTCGGGCAACCAGTCTGCACTGGCCATTTCATAAGCTACGTATTGATCAAAGGTAGAGCATTGCAGGTCAGCGCCTTGCTTGGCCTGGACCATGCGTTTGATGACCTCTGCGGGACCGATCACCCATCCAATGCGTAATCCAGGAGCCAGAATCTTGGAAAAAGTGCTGGTAAAAATGACATTGCCGGCAAATTCATCATCATTGCCGTTATGGTACTTGGCGTCCAGCACCGCAATGGGTGGCAGATGCTCGCCTTCAAAGAGCAGCTTGCCATAGGGATCGTCTTCGATCAAAGGCACTCCGTATTGACTCGCCAGCTCAATCAACCTTTGCCTGCGTTCCAGCGTCATGGTGACACCAAGTGGATTATGGAAATTAGGAAGAACATACATGAACTTGATATTTTGCTTGATGATGTTTTCCAGGTTGTCTGTCACCAATCCGTCTTCGTCAGTTTCAGCGGTCACATAAGTAGGTCCATATGTGTTCCAGGCCTGGATTGCGCCAAGATAAGTCGTCGATTCGGTCAATATCCGGTCACCGTTGTTTATGAAGATCCGACCGACAATATCGAGTGCTTGTTGAGATCCGGATGTGATCAGGATATTATCCCTGGTAACTTTTAGACCATGCTTATTCATGTCGTCAGCAATCCACTGCCGAAGCGGGTCGTAACCCTCGGTTGTGGTGTATTGCAGGGCTTTTCTTCCGTTTTCATTCAATACTTTTTCACAAGCAGCCTTCATCTCTTCGATTGGAAAGAGTTCGGCGGCTGGGAAACCGCCTCCAAACGAGATCACATCGGGCTGATTAGTGACTTTTAGCAGCTCCCGGATGAACGAACTTTTCATCCTTTGAGTACGGTTAGCGAAACGAAGTTCCCACGGGGTTGGCATATTTATCTCTCCTTTTTTTTCTAAGCTTTCTATGGCATGTACCTACTTACAATTGTTGCCGTGCCAGGAAGGGCAACCCGATCTCCAGGGGTGAGTTGAGCGGGCGGGTTTTGCCTCCAGTTGGGCGCGTTTTGGAAAATGAAAATCTTGGTACCTACGGCAGCGGCTTTCTTGTCAACAAAGGCCTGCCCGGTGAGGTAACCATTGCTATCAATTGCACAGCTGGTAACCTTGCCGATCATACGGCCTTTAAGGTCGCAGACAGGGTCGCCATGGTGTGCCATACGAACTGCCTTCTCGTCGAAAGTGAAGCGCGCCACCACACCGGTGCGTTCTGCCTCGCGTTGGACGAAGGCTTCTCTGCCAATGAACCAGGCGGAGTTCAGCTTCAGGAAGGGCAGGAAGCCTGCCTCGCCGATGGTCAGGTTCATATCACCGCCCATTTCGTGTCCGTAGAGCGGTAGGCCGGCTTCGGTTCGCAGCGAATCACGCGCGCCTAATCCGTTGGGCAGCAAACCCAGAGGCGTGCCGACTTCCATAATCGCGTTCCAAAGACGAACCGCGTTGTCAGGGTGAACAAATATCTCGAAGGACATCTTCTCACCAGTATAGCCAGTTCTTGAAACAATCGCATCCATACCATCAAGGACAGTTTGACATAGTTGGTTTCTGTTTAATCGGCGGATCTTGCGCTGCTCCGCTGGATCAGCAAGTTCGCACAAGATCTCACGGCTTACCTGACCCTGCAGGGCGATGTCGACCAGCATATCTTTACCCTCTTTGGGGTCTTTGAGGTTGCGCAGGATTACATTGCGACCAAAGATTGTCACCCAAGGACGTTCGCGATCAACCAGGACTTCGCCATTTTTCACAGCATTGAGCCAGGCCCAATCTTTATCTTCATTGGCAGCGTTTACGACCAGAAGGTATTTCTCCTTGGCAATGCGATAGATGATCAGATCATCGATCACATTCGCGTCTGGATCCATAAAGTGCGTGTAGACTGATTCGCCGATATTTCGGAAGAGGACATCATTTCCACAGACCGAATCAAGGAAAACAGCTGCATCGGGACCTTCAGCCAGGAAGACTCCCATATGGGTGACGTCAAACAGGCCGGCAGCCTGGCGGGTAGCCAGGTGTTCCTGTAGCACCGAGGTATACCAGAGCGGCATCTCCCATCCGGCAAAGGGGGTCATTTTTGCACCCAGAGCAACATGTGTGTCATATAGCGGGGTGCGCTTGAGCGGAGGATCGACAGGTTCAGTCCAGACGAAATCCGGGCGGGCTTCCAAAGCGACATCCTTGGGCATACCCACGAAATAGGGTTTATAACTGTCAATCGGATCGCCATCAGGCTGTATCCAGACAGGGTCGGCTCTGTTGATTGAAATTGGACCGGGGATTCTCTGGGTCAGGTCTTCGTCGTAGTAAATGAAGCCAGTGGATAGCCCTACAATCCACAACCCCGCCAGGCCTAGATTCTCGGCAGGAACGGTGAGGATGTAACGATAGGGGGACTTACAGGTAAGTACACCGTGAATATCACCTGAAGTGGTGTGCATCATCGTGTTCTGTGAGTCTCCGGGCTGCAGTGCCTCAACATCGCTGGTCATGGTGAAGTTAAGGAAAGAGCGAACAGTCTCACCGGTCATTTCCAGAGCACCGTACCCTGAACGGGGATGATCCTCGAGGTAGAAATAATGGGGAAAACCATGAAATTGGTCGATCTCGTCGATTCCAGGTTTGGCATCTGCCATAGTGCGGACTTCGCTGTTGATGCGAATCAGTGTTTCAAAATCGAGTTTCGCGCGGGTTTTGTTACCACTGCGCCCGATCATATAGTAGGGGGTGGTGGCTTTGAAGAGACCGTCGATCAAACCTGCAATTTGCTTAAAATCATTCTCTTTAAAACCGCGTTGGGTCAACCAGGTGGAACCCATGCGAATACCGGTGGAACGCAGGGCAGATTTGTCACCGGGGATCGTATTTCTGTTGACAACAATGCCTGCCAGGTCAAGGATACGTGCTCCCAGGTCCCCGTTCAACGGGACACCAGCTGGACTCTTGTAAGATTTACAGTCGATCAGGCACATGTGACTGTCGGTCCCTCCATAAGATACCCTGACACCCAGTTCTTTGAAGGCGTCAGAAAGGGCTTTGGCATTCTTCAAGGTTTGTTCCTGCAATTCGACAAACTGGTTGGTGGTCGCGAGTTTAAAGGTGAGTGCCATCGCGGCAATTGTGTTGACATGAGGTCCACCCTGTTCACCCGGAAAAATTCCTTTGTCGATTTTCTCTCCCAACTCACGATCATGGCAAATCACCACAGCACCGCGGGGGCCGCAAAGGGTT
The DNA here is from genome assembly GCA_041655815.1 of Anaerolineaceae bacterium. Classification (GTDB taxonomy): domain Bacteria; phylum Chloroflexota; class Anaerolineae; order Anaerolineales; family Anaerolineaceae; genus Mesolinea. Next base: position 6,613 of record JBBAES010000004.1, on the reverse strand, counting down.
TTGTGTGTTGTAAAACTGACCACGTCGGCGATGCCGATTGGAGAGGGCACTTTCCTGGCGGCAACCATTCCAGCAATATGTGAAATATCCGCCAGCAGCCAGGCACCCACCTCGTCTGCGATCTCACGGAATTTTTGCCAATCCGGGATCCAGGGATAAGAGGTATAGCCCGCAATGATGATTTTCGGTTTGGCTTCCTTAGCGAGTTTGAGGATCTCGTCATAATCAAGCCGTTCAGTTTTCGGATCGACCGTGTAATGATAAGCGTTATAGACCATCCCTGAGCGATTGACTGGCGAACCGTGAGTCAGGTGACCGCCATGAAGCAAGTCCATCCCCAGGATGGCATCCCCCGTTTCGATCAGGGCGGTGTAAACGGCGGTATTTGCGGGCGCGCCTGAGAGAGGCTGAACATTGACCCAGAGATCGTCGGGAATCAAGTTATTGGCTGCAAAAAGCTCTGCCGCGCGACGGCGGGCAAGGGCTTCCACCATATCGACATATTCGACACCTTTGTAGTAACGACCGTCACTATGGCGGCGATAACGACCCAATTGATAGGCATAGTCCATGATTGTGGCTTCGTCTTGATAACGGGTTTCAGGGCGGGGGTAGCCTTCTGCGTAAATATTGGTAAAGGGTGATGCCAGCAGGTCCCTGACTGCTTTGGGCGCGATACTCTCACTGGGAATCATGATCAGTCGTCTTGCCTGACGTTCAGTCTCGAAATCGACCAGGCTTTTTACATTAGGATCGTAATCTTCTACACGTTTTTCAAATAAATAATCGCTCATAGGGTAACCTCAGGAAAGATTAATACCCCCGCACGCAGGCGGAGGTTTGATTTAAAAACAGATTGGGATGAGGGGAAAATGGCCATATCAGGACACGAAAACAGCAAGACTGCAGTTCGCCGACCGTGGTCATTATCGAACATTATCGCTAACTTTGCCATTATCGTAATTGTACCTTATAAAGCCCTGGTTTTTGAGATTATTTTTGCGTAGAGAGCAAAGAAATTTATTAAATCGAAGGGAATGCTGAGCCTGTACTATAATCAGAAAATGCCTGAAGAAAAAAACGACCTTAGCGAAGAAGTCGCCCTGATAAACGCTGCCAAAACAAACCCGGATGCCTTTGGCCTGCTTTACGAACGATATGTTGAGCGGATATACAACTATATCTACTTCCGCGTGGGCTCAAAAGGTGATGCAGAAGACCTGACCGCAAAGGTTTTCTTTAAGGCCTTAAGGAGTATTGGGGGCTATCGCCACATGGGGCTGCCTTTTTCGGCATGGTTATACCGCATCGCCCATAACCTGGTGGCAAATTATCATCGCGATCGCTCCAAAATTCAGGTGATATCGATTGAAAATCTGGTTATCCACGACACAGGCAGACATGCCGCACCCGAAGCGATGATTGAAGCCAAACAAGAAAAAGATTATCTCCTGGAACTCATCAGAGATCTTTCCCCGCAGAAAAGAGAACTGATTGTCCTGAAATTTGTCCATAAATTATCCAATGAGGAAATCGGCAAAATTTTTGGCAAGACGGAAGGGGCGATCAAGAGCCTGTATCATCGAACCCTGGTTGAATTGAAGGAACGGGCGAAACAGAACGCCGACTGGCGTAAGCACTGAGAAGACAAAGGGTTAAAAATAACAAGGAGAATACCCCGGTATGGATATGACTGAACAATTTGAAGCTGATCTGATTGGACTGGAAGGGCGACTGGCAGGCTATCTTGGTCAGTATGCGCCAGACAGCAAATTTGTGCAGGAACTGAAGCAAAACCTGGTCTCTTCACGGATTTTTGAGCAGCGACGTGAGATTGGCGCGATTGTGGTTGCCAGCCTGACGCTTCTACTTGCAGGCAGTATTGCTTTTAGCGTGGCTCAAATTATCCATTGGGCGAAGAAACCTTCGCTACACTGATACTATCTATTTCTCAGTTCCAGTTTCGCTTGTGCCCTTGAATAAATGCAGAAAGGCTCAAGGGTTTCCTGACGGATCATTTTTCCATTATGAACATTCAGTTTACTAAAAACGAAAGAGCGGCCATTTGGCCGCTCTTTTCTTGTACAGTATGTAATTTAATTACCTTCGTACGTATCGCGTACCCATGATCCAACCAGCCAATATTGAAAGTCACGATGGTGGTAGCTGTCGACCGCGGCGACAACAGCATAAACCAGCGCGGCGACTGGCACCAGTGTCAACAGCAACGCAATTGGGAATCCACAGAGACCCACAATGACAACCGTTAGAAGGGCCGAGAGCGCCCAGGCAATTCCTGCCAGGACAGCAGCCCCGAAAAAGAACACGCCCTGAAAGATCAGAGCTTGTAAACTCTGGTAAGCGACGTAGCGTGAGCGGTCTTTATAGGCAAAGTAAATGATCAGGGGGGGCAAAAGACCGAGTAATCCGGTAAACAAATTCAGAAATATGCCCAGGTGGGCAAACATGGCCAGCGTGCTCTCTTCGGTGCGATCGAGCCCTGGTTGGGTGGTAAAGACAGGATCAGACATGCCATTCTCATGGGCGTCAATTATCACGGGATCGGATTCATTAAAATCATTATGGTCAGTCATAGCAGCCTCACTTTCACTTGTTAGATTTTATTATAAACTATCCTGCTGGGGGTAATTTTGTTGGAAAGGTATCGGTATAAGCAAATACAAACCATTCAGATTGCTTAGAATGCATGGAAGGCTCAAAGTCCAAGCCGTTATGATAAAATTTCAGCATGTCTTACCGAGTTGTCTTTATGGGCTCGCCTGATTTCGCCCTTCCGACCCTGGAAGAATTAAATCGTCATTATGAAGTTGTTGCTGTGGTCACCCAACCCGACCGTCCTGCTGGTCGCGGCCGTAAGGAACAAGCCTGTCCGGTAAAAAAACTGGCACTGGAGTTGGGTTTGCCGGTTTTGCAACCCAAATCTTTGCGAAAACTCTCTGCCGTCAGCGAACTTGCACTATGGAAGCCGGATTTAATTGTGGTGGCGGCTTACGGTCAGATTTTACCCAAAGCAGTTATCGAGATGCCGGCAAAAGGCTGCATCAACGTGCATGCCTCACTTTTGCCTGCCTGGCGGGGAGCCGCTCCGATACAGGCTGCTATCGCAAATGGGGATGAAAAAACTGGAGTGACAATTATGCTGATGGACGAAGGGCTGGATACCGGCAGGATTTTGGCTCAGCGTGCCGTTCCAATTCGACCCGGCACCACTGCCAGCGAGCTTTCTGCTCAGCTAGCGCATCTGGGTGCCCGAACCCTGATTGAGGTTTTGCCGGCTTACTTGCGAGGTAATTTGGGAGCAGTTCCGCAAGATGAATCCAAAAAAAGTTATGCGCATAAACTGACTAAACAGGACAGCTATCTTGATTTCTCCCTACCCGCCCAAACTTTGCTGAACCAAATCAACGCTTACCAACCCTGGCCCGGAGCGGTTTACAAATGGCAGGGGAAGTTGCTGAAGATCATCGAAGCGCATGTCCACCCGACCTTTGAGTGCGACCTAACTGGGCGCTTCGTAGTTAACGGTCTGCCCGCTATTTGCACCGGAGATGGTCTGTTGGTTTTGGATGTCGTACAGCCAGAAGGCAAGAAGACGATGGACGGCAAAGCGTTCCTCAACGGACAGCCAGATTGGCTGGAAGGTTCTCAGCAAAATTAAGCTTGCCTAAACTCTTACCGGTCGCGCCTGACCCGGCATGATAAAACTGTATCCCTCTTTCCTGTTTCTGAAGGTGTTACTTGTCTTCCGGGAAAAAGGCTTGCTTCCATTCATACAATTTATTTAACGCCTGTATAGGGGTCAGCGACTCGAGGTCGATTTTTTTGAAGGCGTTCATCAGGGGGTTGTTCTCCGGGAAGAGGCGCAATTGCGCTTTTTCCTCTTTGGGTTCTGGCAGGGTCTTTCCGGAGCTGGCCTCTAACTGCTTCAGGATTTCGTTCGCGCGAGCGATTACAGGAGCTGGCAGACCGGCCATCTGAGCAACGTGAATACCATAAGAACGGTCAGCCGCGCCCGGAACGATTTTGTGCAGGAAAATGACCTGATCATCTGCTTCGGATACAGCGACGTTATAGTTGCGCACACCAGGGTACAAATCGGCTAACTCGGTCAGTTCGTGGAAATGAGTGGCGAAAAGCGTGAAAGGTTTGAGGCGGGGGTGGCTGTGCAGGTATTCGATGATTGCCCAGGCAATTGAAAGCCCGTCATAAGTGCTGGTGCCGCGCCCGATCTCGTCCAAAATCAGCAGGCTGCGTGAGGTGGCGTTATTGAGAATGTTGGCTGTCTCGAGCATCTCGACCATGAAAGTCGACTGCCCTTGATGGATGGCATCCTGTGCCCCTATGCGGGTGAAAACACGGTCCACAAGCCCGATTTCAGCCTGATCAGCTGGCACAAAACTGCCGATCTGTGCCATCAAGACAATCAGTACTACCTGGCGTAAGAAGGTTGACTTCCCGCTCATGTTAGGACCCGTGATCAGACGGATGATCTCACCTTCTTCAAAGACGGTATCGTTCGCGATGTAGCGGGTGCGGCTGGTGAGTTGTTCGACAACCGCATGCCGCCCTGCCAGGATGCTGATGCCTTTCTCTTGCTTCAAGGATGGTCGCGTGTATTTGTTCAGCGCGGCTACTTCAGCCAACGAGAGCAGACAGTCCAGCCGCGCAATGCCCCGGGCTGTCTCTAACAGCGCCTGGCTCGATTTAGCCAATTGAGCAATCACCTGTCGGAAGACTTTAACCTCAATCTCGTGGATTTGTGTCTCGGCGTTGAGCACCAGCGATTCATATTCCTTTAATTCGGGTGTGATGTAGCGTTCGCTATTTACCAGGGTTTGCTTGCGGATATATTCCTCTGGCGCTTTGTCAGCCAGACCACGGGAGATCTCAATGTAGTAACCAAAGACCTTGTTGAAACCAACTCTCAATGTCTTTAGACCGGTGCGTTTACGTTCAGAGGATTCGAGAGAGTTGATCCAATCACGCGCGTGCCTGGAAGAGGACACCACCTGATCAAGTTCCTGCGAGAAACCTGCTTGTATCAAACCGATATTGTTCAATGTTGCCGGCGGCTCATCGCTAATTGCCCTTTTCAGCAGGTCCAGTTCATTTTCAAAGGTCTGCCAGCCTTGCAGCACAATGGCCAGAGCAGGGTGGTCGCTTGCGATTAACCCCATCAGTTGGGGCAGGGCCGCCAGGTCATCCCGCAGGGCGACCAGGTCATTTGGACGGGCAGAACCGTTCACAAGGCGATTTACCAGGCGTTCAAGGTCATGTAACTGCCTGAGCACTTCTGCAATCTGTTTCCGTTCCACACCGTGATCGTAAAGAAAAGCCACTGCGTCGAGGCGCTGGTTGATCTGATCGATATCCAGTAGCGGCTTGTTTACCCAGTTACGCAACAGTCTTTTACCCATCGGCGTTTGAGTTTTATCCAGCACCCCTAAGAGCGACCCTTCTGTTCTGCCATCACGCAAGGTTTCGGTCAGTTCGAGATTCCGTCGGGTTTCAGCATCCAGGACCATGAAGTCAGATAAACTGTAAGTGCTGAAAGACAGCTCAATATTTAGGAGTTCTTTTTGAGTATCCTGCAAAAATTTGAGCAGGGCACCGGTGGCCCGAGTCGCGACGGGATAAGGTTTAAGGCCCAACCCTTCGAGGTTGCTCACCCCAAAGCGACTTTTAATCAGCTCTTGCGCGCGTCCGGCTTCAAAATACCAGTTGGGTATGCGTGTCAGGTTAAAATCAAAAGACAGTTTTTCGTCAGAACTATCTGAAACCAGTAATTCAGCCGGGCTGAGACGCTCCAATTCTGCCTGCAGCAACACTTCCACATTCCCATCCGCGAGTTCGGTTGCGGCGAGTTCTCCTGTTGAGATATCAACATAGGCCAGCCCGACTTTGCCTTCCTGGAGGTGGTAGCAGGCGAGGTAGTTATTCCTGCCGCTTTGCAGCAAGTGTGGTTCTACTAGTGTCCCGGGAGTGACCACCCGGACGACCTCACGGGGAAAAAGACCTTTGTCAGGCTGTTCGCCAACTTGTTCGCAGATGGCAACATGAAAGCCTTTTTCAATCAGGCGCCCGAGATAATTGTCGACAGCGTGATAGGGAATCCCGGCCATCGGGATGCGGGAGTCCTTGCTTACAGGTCGCGAAGTGAGGACGATATCCAGTGCCTCCGCGGTCTTGCGAGCGTCGTCATCGAAGGTCTCATAAAAATCGCCCAGCCGAAAGAAAACGATTGTATCAGGGTATTCCTTCTTGATATCCAGGTACTGCTGTCGTAAGGGCGTTATCTTTATAGCCATAAACTTAATTCAAGTTTTCTATGACGTAAGCATCCACCTGTTTGAGCGCTTCGGGCAGTTTGGATGGGTCCTTTCCACCAGCCTGAGCCATATCAGGCCGACCGCCGCCTCCACCTCCGACCACCTGAGCAACCTTTTTGATCAGATCGCCAGCTTTCAAACCGCGCTTGATCAGGTCTGGTGTGACAGCGGCGATCATTAATGGTTTCTCGTTTACGACTGTGCCGAGCACCACCACACCGCTGGTGTATTTTTGCCGGAATTGGTCTGCTAAAGAGCGCAGT
>JBBAES010000003.1:0-33108 GCA_041655815.1 Anaerolineaceae bacterium | reverse complement strand
CACGCTCACAAACAACCCACAAGACCCTCAAATCCATATTGAAGGTATTAAACTTGCACTACAATTACCAGAGGTTGCGCATGATTCCGCAGCCCCTTTTGAAGACATACATCGAGGTGATCATGGATAAGGAATTGGACCTTTCCACCCAACGCGTCTGCGTTACAGGTGGCGCCGGCTTTTTAGGCACACATCTGATTAAAAAGCTGAAGGAACATGGCGCCACAGAAATATTCGTGCCTCAATACCCTGAGTATGACCTGGTCAAAGGCGAGGATGTCACCCGCATGATCTATGATGCCAGACCCGATGTGATCATACATCTGGCAGCCAAGGTCGGCGGGATCGGCGCAAACCGTGAGAAGCCGGGCGAGTTCTTTTACGACAACCTGATGATGGGCATTCAACTTATCCACCATGCCTGGCAGATGGGTGTGGAAAAATTTGTCGCCATCGGAACCATTTGTGCTTACCCTAAATTCACCCCGATCCCGTTCAAAGAAGAAGACCTCTGGGAGGGTTACCCCGAAGAAACCAATGCGCCCTATGGGCTGGCCAAGAAAATGCTGCTGGTGCAGTCGCAGGCTTATCGCGATCAATATGGTTACAACTCGATCTTCCTCCTTCCGGTCAATCTTTATGGTCCAGGTGACAATTTTGACCCCGCGAGCTCGCATGTTATCCCGGCGCTAATTCGCAAATGCCTGGAAGCCAAAGAGCAAGGTGCTAAAGAAATCGTCGCCTGGGGGGATGGCTCTCCGACGCGCGAGTTTATCTATGTCGATGACGCTGCCGAGGGCATCACCCTGGCCACAATGCGCTACAACAGTTCCGACCCGGTCAACATTGGGTCAAGTTTTGAGATTTCAATCAAAGATTTAACCGAACTGATTGCCCGTTTGACCGGTTTCGAGGGCGAAGTCCGTTGGGATACCAGCAAGCCAAACGGCCAACCCAGGCGTAAGCTTGACACCACTCGCGCGAAAGAACGTTTCGGATTCGAGGCAAAAACTAATTTTGAAGATGGACTTCGCCGTACGATTGAATGGTATGCGAATGAAAGGGCACATGGCAGAGCCTAAAACACTCACCTCCAACCAGGTGATCACCATCGAGCCATCCAAAGGGTGGCTTGGCATCAATCTTGGTGAGCTCTGGCATTATCGCGAGCTGATCTATTTTCTCACCTGGCGTGATATCAAGGTGCGCTACAAGCAAGCAGCCCTGGGCATTGCCTGGGCGATCCTGCAGCCCGTTTTGACCACTCTGATCACCTCGATCGTTTTTGGCTATCTGCTTAAAGTCGACACCGGCGATTTGCCTTATCCAGTTTTCACTCTTGCGGCCTTGTTGCCCTGGCATCTTTTCCAGCTCTCACTGCAGAAAAGCAGTATCAGCCTGGTGGGCAACGCCAATCTGATCACCAAGGTCTACTTCCCCCGCTTGATGATCCCGCTTTCATCGGTTTTAGCAGTACTGGTTGATTTTGTGATTACCTTAATCATCTTGTTCGTGGCTATGGCGATTTATAAACTCCCGCTGACCTGGAACGTCTTGTGGCTTATTCCGCTGACTCTACTGACCATCCTGGCTGCCCTGGCAGTGGGGTTATGGCTCTCAGCCCTCAACGTGCAATATCGTGACATACAGCAGATGGTGCCTTTCCTGCTGCAGATCTGGATGTATGCTACCCCGATTGTTTACCCGATCACAATTATTCCTGAAGGTACCATCCGCAACCTCTACAGCCTTAACCCGATGGTTGGGGTGGTGCAGGGTTTCCGCTGGGCGCTGTTTGGCGGCACTCCGCCAGACATGACCCTCTTGGTCTCTTCTATCGCGGTGGTCTTGTTGCTCGTCAGCGGTCTCTTCTTCTTCCGCCGGATGGAAAAAACCTTTGCGGACGTGGTGTAACATGGACAAAGACACATCAATTGTTGTTCAAGGCATCGGTAAGCGCTATAACATTGGCGCCTTCCAGGAGCGCCAGGATACACTGCGTGATCTGATTGTCAACCAGGTGCAAAATTTGGGTGGTCTCTTTCGTAAAGGCAAAGGGAGAAGCAAAAAAGAATACATCTGGGCCCTGCGAGATGTCAGTTTTGAAGTCAAACAGGGTCAGGCTTTGGGGATCATCGGTCGTAACGGCGCCGGAAAAAGCACCTTGCTCAAAGTGCTTTCCCGTGTGACCAACCCGACCGAAGGCTATGGCGAATTACGGGGCAGGGTTGGTTCTCTCCTGGAAGTTGGCACTGGTTTTCACCCCGAATTGACCGGTAGAGAGAATATTTTCCTTAACGGTGCCATTCTCGGAATGCACAAAAAAGAAATCGAAGCCCGTTTCGATGAGATCGTCGATTTCTCGGAAGTCGAAAAATTTATTGACACGCCAGTCAAGCGCTATTCTTCCGGTATGTACCTACGGCTTGCATTTGCAGTCGCGGCGCACCTCGAACCAGAAATTCTGGTTGTAGATGAAGTCTTGGCGGTCGGTGACGCTGATTTTCAACGCAAGAGCCTGGGCAAGATGGGCGATGTCGCCAGTTCTGGCCGAACGGTTTTGTTCGTGAGTCATAACATGTCAGCCATTTTGCGCCTGACCCAGGAGTCCATCGTGCTGGATAAGGGCCGGGTGTTGATGCGCGCGCCTTCGGCTGATGCGGTCGATTTTTACCTCAATCGCGGCCTCTCCAAGCTGGGCGAGCGTTATTGGGAAGAGGACGAAATCCCAGCCTCAAGCATACCATTCAAACCCCTGTCAATCAGAATCATTGATAAAGATGGCAATGTCTCCGATTCAGTACGATCAGTCGACGCCATCACGATTGAGATTGAATATGAACTCAGCGAGGACATCACGGGTTTGCGCGTAGGTTATTATCTGTTGACGCCCAGGGGAGAGCCGGTTTTTACCAGCTTCGACACTGACTCCGAAGAATTGTTCCGTGAATATGCCGGCAGAGCCAAGGGTGTTTATGCAAGCCGTTGTATTATCCCCGCGCATACACTGAACGAAGGTCGATTTGTGCTGGGCATGAACGCCAGCTCTTACCGCATTAAACGTTTTTTCCAGGACGACCAGGCGCTCAGCTTCTCGGTTGATGCCAGCGGCGCCCCAGGAACCCAATGGCCAGAGCCGAGACCTGGCGCAGTCAGACCTGCTTTAGATTGGACTATTAACGAACTATGAGTCCCATGAGCGCAAAAATTAAAAATATTCTTGGAGAGTTGCCCCTGACCGTTGAAGCATATTGGGCAATGCACGGCAGGAACAAACCTTTGCTGGCACACTATCAGCTTGATAGTTTGAAGGAAGTGTTACCAGAAGCAGTCAAAGATGTTCAGCAGTACCAGCGAAAAGCGCAAAAATCGCGCAAAGTTTGCATTTTTGCCACGCTGCATTACTGGATCGAACAGTCGATGTTGGTTGCGCTTGCTCTGGCAGGGCAAGGCCACCAGGTGACCTTCTCCTGGTTGCCCTACGCCGACTGGGATAAAGAAATCAGCCGCTTTGATCTGCGCAGGCAAGATTTATATACTTTGGATGCGCTCAAGCCAGCTGCTCAAGTAATGCGTATAGATAGCCTTCTGGCGGACAGCCTGGCGGCCGGCAAGCAACCACAGTTGACAACTAAACTGCGCGAAATAGTGGATCAGGTTTCTGACTACGACACGCAATATACTTTGCAAATCGAGGAAACCGATCTTTCCAGCCCACTTTACCAATTGCGTCAACAACGCAACGGTCAGGCTGCGATGGCAATTTCCGATTGGCTGCAAAAAGAAAAACCAGACCTGCTGATTATTCCAAACGGAACCATCCTTGAAATGGGCGTTGCTTACCAAATTGCCCGCTTACAGGGAATTGAGACGATAACCTTCGAATTTGCCGACCAGCAGGAACGCATCTGGCTTGCGCAAAATGACGAAATTATGCAACATGACACCTCAGATCTGTGGAACCAGCTTGGCGAGCGACCTTTGCCGGAAAAAGCCAAGCAAGCTCTGACGAGTTTATTTGGCGCCCGCAAAAATGCCCGGCTATGGGGTAACTTTGCCCGCCAATGGCAGCAAAACGTCAGTCAGGGCGGTGCCAGAGTCCGCGATAACCTTGCGCTCGATTCGCGACCGCTCGCACTGTTGGCCACCAACGTTTTAGGTGACAGTCTCACCCTCGGCAGGCAGCGCATTACCGCCACCATGGCAGAAATGATCGTCAAGACCATCGACTACTTCATTCGCCACCGACAGTTGCAGTTGGTGGTGCGCGTCCACCCCGGCGAGTTGAAAACCCACGGCACTTCGATGGTCGAGGTGATCCAAAAGGCATACCCCGCCCTGCCAGAAAACATTCATATCATCCGACCGGAAGACAAAACTAACACTTACGACCTGATTGAAATCGCGGACTTCGGGTTGGTTTACACAACAACCGTGGGGATGGAGATGGCCATGAGTGGCCTTCCAGTGATCGTCACAGGTAAAACCCATTACGCCGGCAAGGGTTTCACCCTTGATCCGCAGAGCTGGCAGAAATATGAGCAGATGCTCGACCGTGTCAGCCAGAATCCCAAATCTGCCAGACTGACCCCAGAGCAAATTGAAAAGGCCTGGTTGTATGCTTATTTATTCTTTTTTGAATTTTCTCTTCCTTTTCCCTGGCACATCCTTTGGCTTGAAGAAGATTTCAAAAAACGGCCGATGAGTTACGTCTTGTCCGATGAAAGTCAGCAGAAGTACGGGCAGACCTTTGATTATTTGGTTGGTAAACCGCTTGACTGGGAGGCTCGGGGTCTTGCCAGGCTGGAAACATTGCCAATCGACGAGGGGAAGTCCCTATGAACCAGGATTCGGTCAAGCATGAAATCGGTCAGTTCTATGACGAAATCGGCTGGCAACTAGAGCCAGAAGGCGTTTATCAAAACGCCCGTTATGAAGACCTGCGTCCGGTATCCGCAGAATATATCCACAAATGCCACATGCGTATCAAACGCTACCTGGCTCCCAGCGGCAAGTATCTGCTGGACGGTGGTTCTGGACCGGTGCAATATGATGAATACTTGACTTATTCGGAAGGATACCAGTATAGGGTCTGTATGGACCTGTCGCTGGTAGCTTTGCAGGAAGCGCGCAAACTTCTGGGTGAGAAGGGCATCTATATCAATGCTGATATCGCCAACTTGCCTTTCCGTTCGGAAGTTTTCGATGGAATCGTCTCCCTGCACACCATCCATCACGTTCCGATCGAAGAAAAAGTGAGTGTCTACCAAGGGCTACACCGCTGTCTGAAACCTGGGCGCACGATGGTTACAGTGGATGGTTGGTCAGAAGTGCCATTAGCAAAGCCGATGCAATTCTTCATGCGCGTAGCTAACAGGTTGCGCCGCTGGACAGGCAAGGAAGCTGCCCCGATGCCAGACGGATCTTCCGCCAGCCAGGCAAGCACAGAAGAAAAAAAACCTGACCAGGAACCGGTTGGGACTTTTGTGCTGAAAACCTCTGCCAAATGGTTTCACAGCGTGATGAAAGGCGTGTTGCCTTATGAAATTCGCGTCTGGCGCAGTGTTTCGGTAAGATTCCTGCGCTCAGTTATTCAGCCAGAATGGGCTGGGCGTTTCTGGTTAAAACTTTTATATCGTCTGGAAGAATGGTTTCCGCATTATTTTGGTGAAAACGGGCAATACCCGCTAATAATCATTTCGAAAGAGAACGCAGGTAGCGCTAAGGAGTAAGTATGGACTGGCAAGATAAGGTCGTTTTGGTCACTGGGGGAACAGGATCCTTTGGCAAGAAATTTATTCGCATTTTGTTGGATGAATATAATCCTGCCAAGGTGATTGTTTATAGCCGTGATGAGCTCAAGCAACACGATATGCAGACGACGGGCGGTTTCAACGACCCCCGAATACGTTATTTTATCGGCGATGTACGCGACAAAGAGCGTCTGATCAGGGCCATGTATGGCGTGAACATTGTGGTGCATTCCGCAGCGCTTAAACAGGTTCCGGCCTGTGAATACAACCCAATGGAAGCGATTAAGACGAACATACTTGGCTCCGCCAACGTTATTGACGCTGCCATTGAGAACGGGGTCGAAAAAGTGCTTGCGTTGTCGACTGATAAAGCCGTCAACCCGATCAACCTTTACGGTGCCACCAAGCTGGCCGCGGAGAAACTGATGGTGCAGAGCAACGCCTATGCCGGTGGTCGCAAAACTCGCATTTCGTGCACCCGTTATGGCAATGTGGTTGGCTCACGCGGATCGGTTGTTCCGCTTTTCATCAGCCAGCGTCCTACCGGCGTCCTGACCATCACGGATGAACGAATGACCCGTTTCTGGATGTCGCTTGAGCAAGGCGTGCGCTTTGTGATCAGCTGCATTGAGCAAATGCAAGGAGGCGAGGTCTTTATCCCCAAGATCCCCAGCATGAAAATGACCGATCTTGCCAAAGCCATGGCACCTGAGGCCGAAATCCGAATTATCGGCATTCGCCCCGGCGAGAAATTGCACGAAAGTCTGATCTCAGAAGACGAAGCCCGCACTACTGTTGAGCTCCCTGATATGTATGTTGTTCAGCCCGCCGGCGCGGATCTTTGGTTTGGCCGTGCTTGGCAGGAAAAGGGAAAACCTGTCCCCGATGGCTTCGTCTACAATAGCGGCACCAATTCTGATTGGCTGGATGTAGAAGGCATTATGGCAATCATCAAACCGATCGAAGAAGAACTGGCGGAGGCCAGGAAATAAAATGACCTGCTTGCTGATCACCGGCGTGAGTGGATTGCTGGGTATCAACCTGGCTCTTGAGGCTGTCCGGGAAGGCCACGAAGTAGTTGGTTGGACTCACAGCCGTTCTTTGAAGGGTGTGCCTTTCGGGCAGGAAACTGTCTCTTTGGAAAACCTTGAGGATCTGCCTGCAGCTCTGCAGAAAGCCCGTCCTAACGCGGTCATCCATTGCGCCGCGGTTGCGAACTTGGATGAAGCGGAACAAAATCCGCAGCACACTTTTTTGGTTAACGCCCAGGCGCCTGGCGTGTTAGCGCGAGCATCGAAAGAAGCAGGTATCCCCTTTGTACTAATTTCTACCGACGCGGTCTTTGATGGTAGCAAGGGTAATTATAGCGAAGAAGACCAGCCGAATCCACAAAACACCTACGCGCAATCAAAACTGGCTGGAGAACAGGCTGTTCGGAATGAATATCCGGAAGCGCTGGTGGCCAGGGTCGTTTTTTATGGTTGGTCCCTCAGCGGCAAGCGCAGCCTGGCGGAGTTCTTTTTTAATAATCTCAGCCAGGGCAAGCAGGTCAAGGGCTTCACTGACTCGATCTTTAGCCCCCTGTACGCGCGAGATTTGTCCGACCTGCTTTTGGAAGCCCTCTCGAAAGATCTGCGGGGGACCTACCATTTCTTTTCGAGGGAGAGTTTGAGCAAATATGATTTTGGCTTGGCATTGGCAAACCGCTTCGGATTGGATCAAAACCTGATCACAGCAGTAGAAACCGCCCAGGGCAACCTGAATACCCCACGTTCGCTCAATCTCAGTGCAAGCAGCGCCAAACTATGTACAGCGCTTGGTCATGAAACCCCGGATGTGATCGAGGGTTTGGAACGAATGTTTGAGGACTGTCAGAACGGGTTGCGCCAACGGTTGGCAGCTTTTTTGGCATAATAGGAGAAATTATGGAACTTAAAATTGGCAAGCACCTGATTGGTGACAAACACCCGACTTACTTTATTGCGGATATTGCCGCCAATCACGACGGCAGCCTGGAACGGGCACTGCATCTCATCCACCTGGCCGCTCAAGAGGGAGCCAACGCTGCAAAATTCCAAAACTTCCGTGGCGCTGAGATTGTATCTGATTACGGCTTCAGTCATATGAACGCCCAAATCTCTCACCAGGCCAATTGGAAAAAGAGTGTGACCCAGGTATATGATGACGCCTCTGTTCCATTTGATTGGACGCCCATCCTCAAAGAGGAATGCGACCAGGCTGGAATTGACTATTTCTCTTCTCCATATGACTTCGAAGCCATGGATATGCTCGACCCTTACGTGCCGGCTTACAAAATCGGCTCAGGGGACATCACCTGGCTTGAAAATTGCCTGCGCATGGCTGAAAAAGGCAAACCGGTGCTTCTGGCAACAGGTGCTTCTCATATCGGCGAAGTCCAGCGAGCAGTGGAAGCCATCCTGGCGGTCAATCCAAAATTGATTTTAATGCAATGCAACACAAATTACACAGCTGCTGACGGCAATTTCGACAACATCCATCTGAATGTGCTCAAAACCTACCATCAGATCTGGCCGGAGCTGATTTTAGGTCTCAGCGACCATACTCACGGTCATGCCACTGTGCTTGGCGCGGTTGCCCTGGGTGCCCGTGTTGTCGAAAAACATTTCACTGACGATAATGATCGCGAGGGTCCAGACCATGCCTTTGCCATGAATCCGCAAACCTGGGCAGAAATGGTGCGTAATACCCGCCAACTGGAACGTGCCCTTGGCTCTGGCAATAAATATGTAACTGACAATGAAAAGGAAACTGTGGTTGTGCAGCGCCGCTGCCTCAGGGCTGGCCGGAATATACAGGCCGGTGAGAGGCTGACCCGTGAGATGATTGCTGTGCTGCGACCGGCCACCCCCGGTGCGATTGAGCCCCACGAAGTTGACAGGGTGGTCGGTCTCAAGGTGCTCAGAGACGTTCCTCATGGGCAGGAGCTGCGATGGACTCAGTTAGGTGATTAACCTATGCGCATAATGTATTTGACCCGATCTGATTCCGTCCATGATCAACGTTTCATGCGGACGCTGGCTGAAAGTGAGTACGAAGCTTTCGTCTGGCGTTTGTTTTCGGGGGATTACCCTACCCCTGAAGGTGTGACTGCACTTGAATGGCAGGGAATCGAAGGGGGTTTGCAAGCCTGGAATTTGCCTTTCGCCCAGAGAAAGTTAGAGCAGGCGATTCGTGAAGTACAACCAGATCTGATTCATGCCGGTCCGTTGCACGACCTGGCATTTTTGGCTGCCAAGACAGGCTTTGCCAATCTTCTATCGATGAGCTGGGGTTTTGACTTGATGAAAGATGTGCGGATCGATAAGCTGACCGAACACCGCACCCGATTTGCACTGCAGCGTTCCAAAGGTTTGATAACCGATGCTCATTGCTCTGCAGAAGTAGCTGTCAATCTTGGTTTTCCCCGTGAAGATATCTGCATATTTCCCTGGGGTGTCGACTTGCAGCACTTCTCTCCTGCCAACGTGCGTAAGAGCGGTCTCGCATGGCGACATGAAATGGGTTGGGAGGATAAGCTGGTTTTATTGTGCTTGCGCAGCTGGGAACCCAACTACGGTGTCGACACGCTTCTGGCTGCCTTTGAGAAAGCGGCAGCCGAAAAGCAGAACTTGCGTCTGATACTATTGGGCGATGGCAGCCTGCATGACGAATATTTCCAAGTCTTAGAAGGTGAGAGTTTTAAAGACAAAGTTTTTATCGGCGGTCGGGTTCCGAACCGAGAGCTGATCCAGTTTTATGGTGCCGCCGATGTTTATGTGACTCCCAGTCATGTGGACGGTTCTTCCGTTTCGCTGATGGAAGCCCTGGCTTGCGGGTTACCTGCAATCGCCTCGGACATACCGGCTAACCTCGAATGGGTGTACCATAATAAAAACGGCTGGATTTTCCCTGACAATGATGTTAACGCTCTCAGGGAGACCATTCTGAACTGCCATCCAACCGCAGAAATCGCAGAACACGCCAGGGCAACTGCTGAAAACAAAGCCGACTGGCAAAAAAACCGGCAAATTTTGTTGGACTGTTATCGACAATTGCTGCCCAATTAAGGAAAATAAAATGAACAAAAAAGTAATCTTGATTTTTGGTGTGCTGTTACTGGCTGTGACAGCCTGTAATTTCCCGGTTGCTAAAAAGACCACCACCCCCGCACCCACTCCCACCCCGGATACGAGCATGCAGCTGTACTATGGTGACGGAATGCAGATCATGCTGCCACCCAGTTTCATTGCTGAAGATATCAAAACACAGCTTCCAAGTATCATTGAAACGCTCACCGATCTGGTTGGCGACAGTGAAGGTTTTGCGCGTGACCTGATAAGGGAAATTGAAGGGAATGTCGCCTGGTATGGTTTCGATGGTGATACGCCGGCGGTTTATCCGACTCGTTTGATTGTCATTAAGAACAAATCCCTGGCTGGACTTCCAGTGAGTGTCATTATGCTGGGCCTGGAAAAAGTTCTGGGACGGAATAATACCGAAGTAGACAGGGATTCACTTACCCTAAACGGACGCGATGTGACCCGCTTTACCTATTCCAAAGATAGCAATGCTTTTGCGGCTTACCTCTTTAAGGAGCAACACCGCCTGTGGATCGGCATCTTCATAACAACGCCAGCTAACATGGCCGTTTCTTTGGCTGACTACAATACCAGCATTGGCTCAATGCAAATCGACCCCATAGCAGAGTAATGAGAAGGTAAAGCTTGAAAAAAGTTGCGATAATCCAGGCCAGGTTAGGGTCGAGCCGACTTCCAGGGAAGGTGCTCTTGGAGGTGGCAGGCGAGCCGATGCTCGCGCGAGTGGTCGCGCGGGTGCGCCAGGCCCGGCTGATTGATGAAATCATGATTGCCACGACCAGCGATTTAGTTGACGATCCACTTGTGCAGTATTGCCATGACGCCAGCTTGCCTTGCTACCGAGGTGATCAATTTGACGTCCTGGACCGCTTTTATCAGGCAGCCCGGCAAGCGCAGGCAGATGTGATTGTGCGTATCACGGCCGACTGCCCCATGATCGCGCCTGAAGAGATCGATCGGGTAGTGTGGGCTTACCTGTCTAGCGGTGCGGATTTCGCCGCTAACCGCCTCCCTCCGCCATTTGAGCGCACCACACCGATTGGCATGGACACAGAGGTTTGCTCGATGCAGGCCTTGGAAAAAGCCTGGCGAGAGGCTGAGCAACCCTACCAGCGCGAACACGTTATGCCCTATCTCTATGATACTGAGGGGCGCTTCAAAGTACAGGTTGTTAACCTGGAGCCCGCTCAGGGGCACCTGCGTTTCACAGTAGATACCGCAGAAGATCTTCATCTGGCAAATCAGATTTATGCTGCTTTTGAAGGTCGGAACGATTTCAGTCTGGAACAACTGCTGGCAGAAAACGAACGCCATCCTGAATGGCAGCAACAAGTTGCCCTGGTCCACCATAAAGACCTATATGAAACTGACCAGAGGGCTAAACCAGCCAGCAAACAAAAGGACGAGGAACCAAAAGTAGGGCCAATTCACGCGACACCGAATCAACCTATGCGCAACGAAGCGCCTGTTATCTCTTGCCCGTTATGCGGCAGCGATAGAATCAAAGACTTTGAACAGGTCGAATCGTTTGGCTACCCCGTTGAGTATCTCATCTGTCAGGATTGTGGCTTTGTTTTCCAAAACCCACAAACTAGCCAGGCAACCAATCCGGATTTCTATCTGCAGGACTACCGCCAGATTTATCAGGCCAGCGAACAGCCAACTCAAAAAGATCTCTACCAGCAAACCCAGCGCGCCAACAACCAGGCAGAATGGCTGAAAAGTCACGGTTTGGAAAAATTTGAGAATGTTCTCGACATTGGCGCCTCTTCTGGTTTGCTTCTGGAAACTTTCGCGCAGCGCTTTGGCGCAGATGTTGTCGGTGTGGAACCTGGCGATGCTTACCGCGCACTGGCAGAAGCAAAAGGGCTCTGCATGCATAGTTCCATCGAAACATTGATTGCTTCCAGCCCAAAGCGCTTCGAACTGGTGACGCTCATGCACGTCCTGGAACACCTTGAGCGTCCCCGGCAGGTATTAGAGCAAATTCGGGAAGAGCTGCTCAACGATGAAGGACTGCTGTTGGTAGAAGTGCCAAACTTCTATGCTCATGATTCCTACGAGCTGGCGCATCTCTCCTGCTTTACCGAGCACACGCTGCTCGAAACGCTCAGGCAGGCTGGTTTTGAACAGGTTGCTTCCCGCAGCCACGGCATGCCTCGCTCGGCAATTTTGCCCCTTTACCTGACAATTCTTGCCAAACCCGTTCTCGAAACCGACAGAAGACCTCCAAAGCCAGAAAAGGGCGTCAGGCTGAAAAGAAGACTGGCTATGCTCAAACGAAAGATCCTGACCCGGCTTAATCCGGACAGAGCCTGGCTTCCTGTGGAGGGTAAATAGTGACTCCCTTCCTGACTCTTTTCACTGCTCCGAAGGCTTTCACTGACCCTCATATCAGCCTGATCCAACATAATGCCTTCGGATCCTGGCTGGCTTTGGGAGATTCGGTCAGTGTGGTTGTGGTTGGCAATGAAGAAGGAATTGCTGAAGCCGCCAAGGAGTATGGCTTCACGCATCAACCCGATGTTCGCTTGAACCAGCTTGGCACGCCACTGATCAGCTCAATCTTCGAGCTTGGACGCCAGGAAAACGACAGTCCCTTTCTGGTATATGTCAACGCTGATATTATTCTTTTCCCCGAAATCCTCGATGTGATCCGAGCTGCAGCCAGCCAGGCTGACCAATTCCTGCTGATTGGTCAACGCTGGGATTTGGAGGTGCTTGAAGCGCTTACTTTCAAAGGTGATTGGGTTTCCTCTCTGAAGCAAAGCATGCGCAAAGACGGACAGTTACACAAGCGTACTGGCAGTGATTATTTCGTTTATCCCCGCTCTTGCTTTCGGGAGGTCCCGGATTTTAGTGTGGGCCGGGCTGGTTGGGATAACTGGATGATCTATCAGGCACGACGACAAGGCTGGTTAGCCATTGATTGCAGCGCGGACCTGGATATCCTCCATCAGGAGCACGACTACAGGCACTTGCCAGATGGCAAACCTCATTACCGCCTGCCTGAAACCGGCGAAAACATCCGACTCGCCGGCGGAAGAAGAACAACTTTCCTGTTAGACGATTCATCGCATCGACTTGTCAACGGAAAGATCGAAAAGATGCCGCTAACCTGGACCCGCTTTTGGCGCGAATTTCAAAACGCTCCTTTGCTGAAATTTGGCAGTTATGGCCTGACCCAGGCACTCTTCAGCATTCTCCATCCCCGCAAAGCGAAAATTGAAAAGGCAAAACAAGCCGAAATGGACAGCAGACTGGCAGAATCTGGATTGGGAGGAAGCTGATGGCACGTTTAGGCACCAACCCCTCTCGCGGTCAACAACTTGAGTTCACCCCACCGCGTGTGACCGTGGCTGTTTTGGTCTACGAGCCCAACCAGGCCGGTTATTTTCAACATCGCCTTGATGTGACCAAGCTGACGCTTGACAGCATCCTCAAAAACACTCCTGAACCTTTTGAATTATTGGTTTTTGACAATGGTTCCTGCGATGCCATGACCGATTATCTTCGTGAGCTGAATCAGGCAGGCAGAATCGACACGCTGGTTCTCTCTCACCAGAATATTGGCAAATTGAACGCGCTGTGGCGCATTGCCAACCTCGCCCAGGGTGAGGTGATCGCCTACAGCGACGATGACGTCTATCACATGTCAGATTGGCTGCCGAAACACCTGCAAGTTCTCGACACCTATCCTGATGTCGGGGCAGTCACTGGCTTTTATATCAAACAGCGTGTTGTGATGAGCTCCGAGAGTACGCTTCGATGGGTGGCAAACTATGAAAAAGAACATCCGGGCATGGTCCAGAGAGGTAACTTGATCCCGCGAAAGTGGGAAGAAGAATACATGGACAATTCTGGACGCACCCTGGAGCGCTATCAGGGTGAAGTGCAAGGTGTAGAGGATATCATAGTGGATTACCAGGGTGTCAAAGCCTGGGTGTCCGCTCATCATTTTCAGGTTCTCACGTATAAGGAAATCCTGCTGGAAGTTCTCTCCGAGATGCTGGAAGGCGGATGGAGTGACCAGATGATGGGGCGAATGGTAGAAATGGACGACCGTATGGACGCCAAAAGCTACCTGCGCCTGACAACGCATGAACAAACAATGCGCTTGATGGGTAACGCGATTGACGATGAAGTAAAAAAACTGGCCGCCAGCGATGGCATTAACACCCATGCTGCCCTTGCCGAAAATGCACCTGGAAAATCAGGTGGTCTCTGGGAAAATAAGCTGATCCAAAAAGTGGGCCAACGTTTGTTAAACTGGCTCTATCGTGGTTTGCATGAAAACAGGAGGATTGAATGAAATTTCTGATCGCTGGCTTAGGTTCGATTGGGCGCAGGCACTTGCGCAATCTAAAAGCGCTTGGGCAGACTGACCTGCTGCTCTACCGCACCCATCAGGCTACCCTCCCAGACACCGATCTGGTGGATTACCCCACTTACACGGATTTGGATGAGGCTCTGGCAGAAAAACCGGATGGAGTGATCGTCTCGAATCCTACTGCTTTGCATTTGGAGGTTGCGACTGCCGCGGCTAAAGCTGGCGCGGCTTTGCTGATTGAAAAGCCCGTCTCAGACAGCCTGCTCGGTATTCGCGAATTGCAGGAGGCTCTTGACGCAGCTGGAAAGCCTGCTTTGATCGGGTTTCATTTGCGCTATCATCCAGTTTTACGAAAGATAAAAGAGTTGATCGATTCTGACCAACTTGGTAAGCCACTTAAGGCGCACGCTCATTGGGGTGAATACTTGCCAGGCTGGCACCCTTGGGAAGATTATCGCCATTCCTATGCAGCCCGGGCCGACCTGGGTGGCGGCGCGCTCAATACGCTCTCTCATCCCATCGATTATCTGCGTTGGATGATGGGAGAAGTACGCGCGCTGTCTGCCAGCCTTGATAACCTCAGTCAACTGGAACTCGATGTCGAAGATAACGTGGAATTGCTCCTTAAATTCCACTCGGGCTCACTGGCAACTATACATCTGGATTATTACCAGCGCCCCCCTTCCCATACGCTTGAGATCGTTTTTGAACGGGGTCGCGTCCGTTGGGACTACGGGTCAGGCTGTACCGTGGTTGAAAACGCGGAAATTGGCGAGAAAATCGTTGATACGCTTTGTCCCCCAGAGGGTTTCAAACGAAACGACATGTTCCTGGCTGAAATGGAAGATTTCGTTCGGCTTTGCCGGGGAGAGAGCATTGACCACTGCACTTTAGCTGACGGCAAGCGCGTGCAGAAAATCGTTGAAGTGGCTCGCCAAAGCTCTTCGCAGAGCTGCTGCTCTGTGAGGCTGCCCTCTTAAGAGCCGCCTGATGGTAAAATCCAAACCATCAACATACAGAAAAAGAAAATGACAGAATCGATACTTAAGAAGTTTGACCTGACCGGCAAGACCGCTCTCATAACAGGGGCGGCTGGTCTGTTGGGTATGCAATTCAGCCTGGCGCTGGCACAAGCCGGAGCAAATGTGGTGCTGGCAGACCTCAATGAGGTTATTGCCGCTAAAAATTCAGATGAATTAAAGCATCTGGGTCTCAGCTCGATGGCAGTTGCGGTTGACGTGACCGACCCAAGGTCGACCAAAGCCATGGTTGAAAAGGCGCTGGCCTCTTTTGGTAGCCTGGATGTGTTGGTCAACAGTGCCGCGTTGGACCCCAAGTTTGATCCTGCCAATGTTGGCGATCAAGAAGAAAACGCGTTTGAAACCTATTCGCTGGAATCGTGGCGACAGGCCCTTGATGTAAACCTGACCGGTATGGTTTTGGCTTCCCAGGCAGCAGTCATTCCCATGCTCGAGCAAGGACAGGGTGTGATTGTGAACATTGCTTCGATTTATGGTCTTGTAGGCCCTGACCAACGTCTTTATGAGCAAGCAGATAATACTAGACAATTTAAGCCGGTGTATTATTCGGTAACCAAAGCCGGCGTACTCGGCTTCACCCGTTATCTGGCTGCTTACTATGCCGGCAAGAACATCCGCGTCAACGCTCTCACTCCTGGTGGTGTATACAACAATCACGACCAGGTTTTCACTGACCAATACAGTGCCCGTACCATGCTAGGGCGCATGGCGGATCTCGATGAAATGAACGCCGCGATGCTGTTTTTGTGCAGTGAGGCCAGTTCTTACATGACTGGCAGTAACCTGGTTGTAGATGGAGGATGGACGGCATGGTAAATCGCCCTGAAGTGTTAGCAATCATACCCGCGCGTGGTGGTTCCAAGGGCATCCCGCGCAAAAACCTGCGTGACTTTGCCGGGGCACCGCTGATCGCGTACAGCATCGTAGCGGCTTTGCAGGCAGAATTGGTCACCCGCGTAATTGTCTCGACCGATGATCACGAGATCGCTGAAGTGGCTCGTGCCTGGGGCGCGGAGGTGCCTTTTATGCGTCCAGCCCAATTCGCTCAGGATGACACCACAGATCTGCCGGTTTTTGAACATGCGCTGCAATGGCTGCGAGAGAACCAAGACTATCATCCCGAAATCGTGATCCAGTTACGCCCGACTTCACCAATCAGACCGGTAGGGTTATTGGATGAAGCTATCAAAATACTCATTGCTCACCCTGAAGCCGATTGCGTACGTGGAGTGGTTCCCTCGGGTCAAAACCCCTTCAAGATGTGGCAGATTGATCGCGAAGGCCAGCTGGAACCTCTCTTAGAGGTTGCTGGTCTCCGTGAACCCTACAACACACCCAGGCAAGCGCTCCCGCTGACATATTGGCAAACGGGGCATATTGACGCGATCCGCTCAACTACCATTTTAACCAAGCACAGTCTGACGGGTGACCTGATATTGCCTTTGTTGATTGATCCTCTTTATACAGTGGATATTGACACACCTGATGATTTTTTGACCTCCGCAAGGTTGATCAGAGACCCGCGCATCATAGCAGTCGACCCACTCAAGAGTCGCCGTGAATTTCCCAGCAAAGTAAGTAACCTGATTATGGATTTTGACGGTGTGCTCACCGATGATTTGGTATACGTAGACCAGGACGGACGTGAAAGCGTTTGCTGCAGTCGTTCTGACGGGTTTGGCATCGATTTGCTTAAAGAATCAACCGGTACCCAACCGTTGATCCTCACAAGGGAAACTAACCCGGTGGTGAGCGCCCGCGCGCGGAAGCTTGATATTGAGGTTTTTCAATCAATTAATAATAAAGACCAAGCGCTGCAAGCCTTGATAAAAGAAAGAAATCTGGATCCCGCCCAAATTATTTACATCGGTAACGACCTGAATGATCTGGCAGTTTTACCTTTTGTGGGATACTTTGCCTGTCCGTCCGATGCCCATCCCCAGGTCATCAGGCAAGCAGATCTTGTTCTAAAGCATCCTGGGGGCAGGGGCGCGGTTCGTGAACTGGTTGAAAAAATCTTGGAAGAACAAAGAAAAGTCATTAAATAAATGCACAAAGGAAACTAAACAAAGATGATTGATATCGAATTTTATACAAAAGTAGGCGATCTTAAAAAACGACTTAGCGCAGGTGAAAATTTCTCCCGGGCAGAACTTGAAGGACTGCTCGAAAGTTATCGCAGCCCTCATCCTGTGGTTTACAACATAGAAACTACCAATGCCTGTAACATGCGATGTGAAATGTGCCCGCGTACAACCATGATGACCAGACCGGTTGAAACTATGGCGCCAGAGCTTTTCAAAAGCGTCATTGATCAGCTTACACCGTTCAGCAAGGAACAATTGGCTCGCTGGGAGGATTTTGCTGAGGGTTATTACGGCGTGCCGAGGAATGGTATGA
The DNA here is from genome assembly GCA_041655815.1 of Anaerolineaceae bacterium. GTDB lineage: Bacteria > Chloroflexota > Anaerolineae > Anaerolineales > Anaerolineaceae > Mesolinea. The sequence goes on along the minus strand of JBBAES010000003.1, from coordinate 15,467 downwards.
GCGAAAACCATTTCTTCCTTTACATAATCCCCAGAGTGATTGTCCTCCATGGTTATGGCGACCCGCTTTTAGATAAGAATATCCCCACCTATGTCAGGTGGATGACTGAACGCGGTCTTGAGTCTTACTTTTCATGCAATCCTGCGAACATCAATATGGCCCGCACGATTGAAACCTTTGAAAATGGTCTGGGATACGTAAAGTATTCCATCGAAAGCGTGGATGATTTGCGTCACAAAAGTGTGCGTGGCGAAGCCTCCAATTTCACTGAAGCCTATCGCAACATCTTGAGTTTGCTCGAACTGAAAGCTAAAAGAAATTTCAAAACCACGATTGTGATCACCATGATTGACCTCAATAAGCCCTGGCAGCAGGAAGAATATCAGAAGTTGGTTGAAGCTTTTGAAGGGCTTGACGTCTATGTTTATCTCAAAAGTCAGGACCAAACCTGGTATGAAGACAACAGGCAGACCACAGAATCTATCCACTGGCAGGAATTTTGCCAATTCCCATGGTCATCCATGACCGTCAAATCGAATGGTGAATGTGCTGAATGCGTCGAAGATTTCAACAATGAAATTATCCTGGGTGACACCCGGACGCAAAGTCTGTATGACATTTGGAATGGAGAAGCCTACCAAAACTTCCGTAATGATCATTTCAACCTAAAACCTGGAATCAAGTGCACAGAGCAATGCGACATGCACCTGATTGGCAGCTACTTAGCTCGGTAGAGGAATTTATGAGAAATACCATCAAAATAGGCGAACGAGTCATTGGCAACGGTTATCCGATTTATATCGTTGGAGAGATTGGCATCAATCACAATGGCGAACTGGAAGTGGCGAAAAGCCTGATGCTGGCTGCCAAAAAAGCTGGCATCGACGCGGTCAAATTCCAAAAACGTACTCCTGAAATCTGCGTTCCTCCTGAACAACAGTCGCAGATGCGTGATACTCCCTGGGGTTATATCAGTTACCTTGATTACCGCTATAAGGTTGAATTTGACGAGGCTGACTATACCGAGATTGATCGTTATGCCAAAGAGTTAGATCTCGATTGGTTTGCCTCTTCATGGGATATTCCCTCACTCGAATTTATGGAAAAATTCAATCCCCCTGTTCACAAAATCCCTTCGGCACTGCTAACTGACCGGGAGTTGCTGCGAGCTCACCGCGACACGGGGAAACCCCTGATTGTTTCGACTGGCATGTCTACCATGGAGCAGATCAAAGAAGCGATGGAAATCCTCGGGGAAGACAACATAGTTTTATGCCATACTACCAGTTCCTATCCCTGCCCCCCTGAAGAATTGAATCTGCGCATGATTCAAACCCTGTGTGACACGTTCAACTGTCCCATAGGTTATTCCGGGCATGAGGTTGGGCTGGTTCCAACCGTAATTGCCTCAGCCCTGGGAGCCTGCCTGGTAGAGCGCCATATCACTCTCGACAGGGCTATGTGGGGGTCCGATCAAAGCGCGTCAGTGGAACCACAAGGTATTTCCACGCTGGTCAAATACATACGTGTGACTGAAAAGTCACTCGGTGATGGGGTAAAGAAGGTCTACGACAGCGAAAAATCTTCACTCAAAAAGTTACGACGGATCAGCCAGTAAGATGAACCCATCCAGTTTGCTTCGCCGGGCAGGTAACCGGATCAGGCGGAAAGCAGTCCAGCGAAAAAACGACGCAGCTTTGCGAGCAATGGCGCGCCAGGTGCTTGAGAATACGCTAGCAAGCGATCAGAAGCCCATCATTTTTTTTGATGCGTCAACACGACTGAGCGGGTTGAGCCTAAATGCCGGCTTCGCCATCCTGAGTGCCTGGTCATTGAGCCTGCAGGGTGTGCCTATTATTCATTTTGTTTGTTCCGCCGGTTTGAGACCCTGTGTCCTGGGCACAAACCGGACAGACCCCGATGCTGTCCCGCCTTGTGCTGAGTGTCTGAGACAGTCAGAAGCAATCTTTTCGGATAGCCAGGTCAGGTATTTTGATTTCCAAGAGGATTATGACCTGGAGGCGAAACTTGCGGGTCTATCTCTGGATGAGTTGATGGCATTTGACTATCAGGGGCTGCCCCTGGGGAAATTGGTTTTGCCTTCGACTCGTTGGATTTTGCGCCGGCATCACCTGGCTGATGACCGCTATACACGGGAGTTGTATAAAAATTATCTGAAATCGGCCTGGTCGATGGCAGGGCAATTTGAACAACTACTTGACGAGAGCCGGCCACAATCTGTGGTCGTCTTCAATGGAATGCAATATCCCGAAGCCAGCGCCAGGTGGATCGCCCTCCAGCGCGGCATTCGCGTCGTCAGCCACGAGGTTGGCATGCAGCCACTGAGCGCTTACTTCACAGACGGAGATGCGACTGCTTATGATTTGGACATTCCCGGGGAATTTCAACTCAATGAAAGCCAAAATCAAAAACTGGACGCATACCTGAGTGCCAGATTCAAAGGTGATTTTCATATGGCGGGTGTGCAATTCTGGCCTGAAATGAGCCAACTCAGTCCTGAATTCCTCGAATTTGCCAGGCGCTTCAAACAGATGGTGCCAATTTTTACAAACGTGATCTTTGATACAAGCCAACCGCATGCCAATGTTATTTTTGAAGACATGTTTACCTGGTTAGATGAAATCCTGAAGATTGTTAAAAACAACCCTGATACGCTTTTTGTGATCCGAGCACATCCTGATGAGGCCCGGGCAGGAAAAGCCAGCGAGGAGTCTGTGTCGCAATGGGCTGGGGAACGTCAGATAACCAGTATTGCTAACCTGCGCTTTGTACCTCCGCAGGAGTTCATTAACTCCTATGACCTGATCCGGATGGCGAAGTTCGTTCTGATCTACAATTCCACCATCGGTATGGAGGCATCTATCCTGGGGGCAGGTGTGCTCGCGGCTGGTAAAGCCCGCTACAGCTCCTCAGAGGTGGTCTGGTTTCCTCAAGACAAGCCTGCCTACTTTGCAAAGCTGGAAGAATTGCTCCACACCGGTGTTGTCGAGGTCCCTGCGCACTTTAAATTGAACGCCCGGCGCTTCCTCTATTGGCAGCTCTATCACTCCTCCTTAGGTTTTGAGGATTACCTCGAGCCAGATGGCGTGTGGGCCGGGTATGTAAAGCTGAAAAATTTTGATTGGCAAAGCCTTTTGCCAGCGCAATCTACCACCATGGCGACCATCAGCGATGGGCTCTTGCGCGATGGGGACTTTATGCTTAAGGAAGGTCGAGAATGAAGCTGGAGAGAATTGTTGCCTTAGTCCCGATGCGTCATGATTCAAAACGAGTACCCGGAAAAAATTATCGGTCAATGTGTGGAAGGCCGCTCTACGCCCATATTATCAAGACGTTGCTCAACTGCCCCGAGATCTCCGAGGTGGTGGTCGATACCGATTCACCAATAATTATCGAGGGCTTAGCCAAGGATTACCCCCAGGTAAAGGTTTTGCTGCGACCTGAAGAATTACGCGCTGATACTACCCCAACAAACGAGATTTTACTATATGATACTGCTCAGGTGCCCGGCGATCTCTATCTGCAGACTCATTCAACTAATCCGCTGCTGAAGGCCGAAACGGTTTCCAGGGCCATTACTCAACTTCGAAATCTATACCCTGAATACGATAGTCTCTTCAGCGTCACACGCCTGCAGACACGCCTCTGGGACCAACTTGGAAGAGCTATTAACCACAATCCGGCTGTATTGCTGCGCACGCAAGATCTCCCGCCAGTCTATGAAGAGAACTCTTGTTTGTATCTTTTCACAAGAGAGACGCTGCTTACTCATCGTAACCGCATCGGCGAGCGCCCATTGATGTTCGAGATGGACGCTCATGAGTCTACAGATATCGACGAAGAACTCGATTTCGTTATCGCTGAAATTTTGATGGAAAGACAAAAATCGACGAGGTAACATGAAAACTGTATTAATTACTGCTCCTTACATCCAACCCTCTATGCACCGCTTCACTCCTATTCTTGAAGCTTTTGGTCTGAACGTGATCATTCCAGAAGTAAACGAGAGGTTGGAAGTTGAGGAAATCATGCACTACGCAGGTCAGTTTGAAGGAACTATTTGCGGCGATGACCGCTATACGGCAGAAGTTATTGCCGCCTGCTCGCCCCAACTCAAAGTTTTGTCTAAATGGGGTACCGGCATAGATGCAATGGACCAGGACGCCGCTGAAAAGTATGGCGTCAAAATTTTCCGCACACCAAACGCCTTCACTGTGCCTGTTTCTGAAAGCGTCATCGGAAGTATGCTCTGCTTTGCTCGCAACATACCCTGGATGGACACGGCAATGAAGGCAGGTGAATGGAAGAAGATCTCAGGCCATACCCTGCTGGAATCGACCTTGGGTGTGATCGGTGTGGGCAATATTGGCAAGGCTGTCATTCGCCGGGCCCGCTCGTTTGGCATGAACATTTTGGGTAACGACATTGTTGAAATTGAACCAGATTTCGTTATTGAACAAAAAATAGAGATGACCGACCTGGAAGACTTACTTGAACGTTCAGATTACATCAGCCTGAACACCTCCTTGAACCCCAGCTCTTATCATCTGATAAACGAAGAGACACTCAAACATGTAAAACCATCAGCTGTGATTATCAACACTTGCCGCGGCCCCGTTGTTCACCAGGAGGCTTTGGTAAATGCCCTCAAGGAGGGTCGTTTGAGGGGTGCCGCGCTGGATGTCTTTGAAAAAGAGCCCCTTCCTGCTGACAGCCCATTGAAAGAGATGAGCAATGTGCTGCTGTCACCCCACAACACCAATAGCAGTCCCTTCTTCTGGGAAAGGATCCATTGGAACTCCATCCGTAACCTGTTGATTGGTCTGGACATCCCGGTGGGAGATGTTAATAGTTTGAAGGCGATGGAAAAAACCTCTTAGATGGTGAAACTAACCTTTAAAAGACGATTAGAATCACGAAGTAAGGAAAATTATGCTTGAGAACAAGAAAACAGTTCTAATTACCGGCGCAGCTGGTGGTGTTGGTCAGGCAACTACTGCCTATTTCAACCAGCGCGGATTCAAAGTGATCGGGGTCGATCGTCAACCCCGCTTTGATGCGTTCCCGGAAGGCGGTCTTTACATTCAGGCTGATATTTCCTTGCAGGAAAACCTCGAAATGGTTTATGAAAAAGCCAGGGGATTCTCTCAGACCCTATCCGTGCTGGTCAACAACGCTGCTTATCAGGTTACCAAGTCACTGCTCGAGACCAGCGTAAAAGAATGGGACGCCGTAATGGGCTCGAATCTTCGGTCGGTCTTTCTGGGCGTCAAATTGGCACATCCCATGCTCAAGGAGGAAGGCGGTGGCGCTATTGTCAATGTTTCTTCGGTTCACGCTGTAGCCACGTCCGCCAACATTGCAGCCTACGCCACCAGCAAAGGAGGTCTACTGGCACTGACCCGTGCTATGGCAATCGAATTTGCCCCGGATAACATTCGTGTTAACGCTGTCTTGCCTGGCGCTGTAGACACACCAATGTTGCGAGCTGGTTTTCACCGTGGCAGACAAAATGAATCAACTGAGGAAGATCAGCTTGCGGCTCTGGCGGCCAAAACGGTCAACGGGCGCGTCGCGCAACCCGAAGAAATCGCCTCCGTGATCTACTTCCTGGCTGACAACTCCCTGTCCAGCTTTATCACCGGACAGGGCTTGCTTGTGGACGGCGGAGCCACCTGTCGGCTGAGCACGGAGTGAGGTTTTAAGATGGATAGTTCTCTTCAGAATCGTTTCATGGATATCGCCCGACGCGGTTATGACGGGTTACGCCGATTGCCCGAGCTGCCTGCGGCAAACCTCCACCCCTGGCGAAGAGAATCGAAACGCCGCCTGGCAGCGCTCAAGGATAGCCACAAAAATGAACGCTGTTTCGTGGTTGGAAATGGGCCATCACTGAAAAATACGGATTTATCCAGACTTGAGGATGAGTTTTGCATCGGCATGAATCGTATCTTTTTAGCCGCGGACGAGCTTGGCTTCTATCCGGATATCTTGGTCTGTGTCAATGACCTGGTAGTAGAACAGTCGGTGGCGGAATTCAACAATCTGCAAATGCCAAAATTTTTCTCCTGGCGCGCGCGTAAGTGGTTGACAATGGACCACTGGACACACTTTATTTACACCACCTACACCTCTCCAAAATTTTCAACAGATGTAACCGGCAGAGTCTGGGAAGGCGCAACGGTGACCAATGTTTGCCTGCAGCTTGCCTATCACATGGGCTTTAATGAAGTCATCTTGATCGGCGTGGATCACAGTTTCGCCACCAAGGGTCAACCCAACACCACCATACAGTCTCAGGGGGATGACCCAAACCACTTCTCAACCTCTTATTTCGGCAAAGGCTTCCGCTGGCAATTACCAGACCTTGAGACCTCAGAGTTGGGCTACCGCATGGCTCGTCGAGCCTATGAAAACGCCGGCCGAAAAATCGTCGATGCTACTATCGGCGGAAAACTAGATATCTTCGAAAAAGTTGATTACGACAGCTTGTTTACATAAATTCATTATGCTATCACGCCGCCGGGTAATTCACTGATGTTTTCAACCAATTCGTTTCGACAGATTGGCGTTGGTTTTACCAAAAGCTGCTCCACTAAGGAGCGGATGTACTATTTCGAACTTCATATATAATTTGATCATGCCCTCACAACCCTTGGTTTCAATCATCACGCCTTCCTATAACCAGGCAGCCTTCCTTGAGCAGACGATGCTTTCTGTGTTGGAACAGGATTATCCCAACATCGAGTACTGGGTGATTGATGGCGGTTCAACCGATGGTAGTGTTGAAATCATCGGGAAATATGCCCATCGGCTGGCGGGCTGGGTTTCTGAAAAAGATCGCGGTCAGGCGGATGGTGTCAACAAGGGCTTTGCCAAGACGACGGGCGAGATTGTCGGCTGGTTGAACTCGGACGACCTCTACTATCCTGGCGCAGTTTCTGATGCTGTGGAGGCCTTCCTTCAGCACCCCGATGCCAGTTTTGTTTTCAGCGATGTTGAGTCCATCGACGAACTAGGAGAGGGCTTCAACATGATGCGTTATGGCAATTGGAAGTTGAAAGACCTGATGAGCTTCAAAATCATCGGTCAGCCGGGTGTGTTCATGCGTCGTGAAATTCTCGAACAAGCTGGATACCTCGATCTCAGCTACAACTACCTGCTGGATGTGCAGCTATGGCTCAAGATGGCTGCCATAGCCGAACCACAATATATTCTTGGCAAGGTCTGGTCGGCAGCCCGCCTGCATTCGCAGGCTAAGAACGCTGCCCAGGCGGCCAATTTCGGACCGGAAGCCTTCCGTCTGGCCAAATGGCTTTGTGAAGACCAGCGCTTTTACCCCTTGAACTCCCAACTCTTTAATAAAATCTGGGCCGGAGCCCACCGACTCAACGCCTTCTATCTAGTTGAAGCGGGAGGGTTCAATGCAGCACTCATAGCCTACCGTCAAATGCTGCGTTATGAGCCGCTCCAAGATGGCAAGACGCTCAGACGCATGGCCTATGCGGGTCTTGCCGCGCTTGGGCTGCTGCGTTCACGCGACTGGTACGACCAGCATCGCAAAAACCGATATTTGGGGGGGCGAAAATGAATCAAAAACCACTGCCCAAAGTCAGTATAATCACCCCGTCTTTTAATCAGGCACGATTCCTGGAAGAAACCATGCTCTCCGTGCTGGAACAGGATTACCCCAACATTGAATATATCGTGATCGACGGTGCTTCCAGCGATGGCAGCCTGGAAGTCATTAAAAAATATGCCGATCGTCTGGCATACTGGCAAAGCAGGAAAGACAAGGGGCAGACTGATGCGATCAACCAGGGCTTTTCACGAGCTACTGGTGAAATTTTAGCCTGGTTGAACTCGGATGATATCCTCTATCCCGGCGCTATCAGTGCCGCCGTTCGCCAGCTTCAGACGCATCCTGAGGTTGGCATGGTCTATGCTGATTGCCATTGGATCAACGCCGAGGGCAAGGTCATTGGAAATTTCCCGGCAGCTCAAACTGATTTGAAAAAACTTCGTCGCGGCTATGTTCATATTCCTCAACAAACGGCCTTTTTCAGGGCTGACCTGTGGGAAAAAGTTGGTCCGCTTGATGACAGCTTTTACTTTGCTATGGATTATGACCTTTGGACGCGCTTGGCAGCCCAGGCACCGCTTCTGTACGTGCCGGAGCTATGGGCGGCTTTTCGCCTGCACGAGGGCGCGAAATCGATTGCCGAAGACGATCGCTGTTGGCCTGAAATGCTGCGTGTACACTATCGCGACGGGGGCAAGAAACTCTCGGCGATCACTGCCAAGTATTGGCTCCGCAGGCTGGTGCAACCGCTTTGGATCTGGCTGCGTAGACGGCGCATCAAGAATTAACTTATTCTTATACGGGAATTACTGCTTTATTGTGGCGGGTTTGAGGTTGACCAAGACAGTGCCAATACTGGCAATGCCCAGTCCTATTACGCCGGTCCACGTTAACCTCTCTCCCAGAAAAAGCCAGGCAAGGATGCTGATCTGAATCAACATAGTGTTGTTGATAATGCTGGATTCCATTGCTGTTAAAACCTGAAGACTTTTGTTCCATAGCCAAAAGGCGAAAGCGGTGTTGAAGGCTGCCAGAATTATCAAAAGCAACCACGACCTGCCGCTCAGTGATGGTAAGCCTTGGAAGCTGATTCCGCTACTCAACAACAAGACCGCTCCAAAACCCATGCTTATGCCGGTTACGACGATGGGGTCCAGGCTTCTCTCTCTGTTTATCCCACGGCCCATTACCGAAGCAATTGCGTTCGAGAAGACTGTGAAAACTCCCAATGCCAACCCAAGCACGCTTTTGGGCACACTGGATTGAGGATAGAAATAGATCAAAGCACCGATCAGAAAGAGCCCCAGCCCACTCCATTGCAATCTGGTGATTGGCTCCTTCAAAGCCACCAAACCGATGATCGCTACCAACGGAGCAGAAAAATTAAGCATAAGGCTAAGGGTGATCGCATCCAGGTATTTTAATGATAAAAACTGCCCGCCCTGGGTAAAGGCGTAATATACCAGACCAAGCAGCAACAACTGCCCCCACTCCTTTTTGGTTAGCTTTCGGATCGATTCCCGCTTTCGCAAAACCCCCGGCAAGAGGAAGAGGGATGCTATAGAGTAGCGCAAGCCGGCAAATGTCAACGGGGGGATCTCATCGATGGTAGATTTAATTAACACCCAAGAACCTGACCATAACAGGGTTACAAAAAGGGCTTGAATAATAGCTTTGTTTCGTTGTGACACAGACATGACGATGCTCGTTCCTCGACACAAAAAAAGCCGGGCTAACCCCTCCGGCTGGTATCTTTTTCAGTATTCTACTCTCATTTTCGCAATATCTGGTCCTGCCAGACAGCACGCACCAGATATTCAAGGCTGCAAAAGAATTGTATCATTCCACATGAAAATGGGAAAACTTAAGTAGCGTCTCTTCGTAATCTTTCCACTCAGGAATAATATATGAGAAATTGGCCTGCTCGACGACATTCATACCCAGCACGCCCAAGGTCGTCCTCCTGTATTTTGAGATGGATAGGACAATCTTAGATTTCGATTGATGTTAGTTCCAGATTGCAGAATTATGCATCAGGAAACAATTGACCCATACATTCTTTCCAGGATGGGTTAAAGAAAAATTTGCCCCTTGACCGTCAGGAAATTGGTGCTACAATCATATTCAGAATATTGAATATGAATAACACAACGATTACTACTACCGAAAAAACTGACCCACGGATGCAACTATTCAAACTCCTCAGTCATCCCACCCGTCTTGCCATATTGGAGCTACTGCGAGATGGGGAGCATTGCGTTTGCCACATCGAAGCATACTTGGGTTTACGTCAGTCTGCCGTTTCTCAACAGTTAGCTCTTTTGCGGGAGGCTGGTCTTGTGCTTGACCGCCGGGATGGTTGGAATGTGTTTTATCGTCTATACGATACTAAATTATCAAATCTTCTCGATGAGGCGGCAGCTTTGACTGGTGCAAAAGGCCCAGAGATAACAGATCAAAAAGTGTATTGTGCCTGTCCTCATTGTGCCCCAAAGGCAACTCCAAATTCAAATTAAAGGAGCTTTCCTATGTTAAACATCAAAATTCTTGGTTCCGGCTGCACAAATTGCAAAAGGCTTGAACAAATTGTCCGGAAGGTAATTGAAAACAATTCTCTTGAAGCAGAGATCGAAAAAGTGACTGACTTTCAGGAAATCACCAAATGGCCTATTCTCTCTACGCCAGGGCTGGTTGTGGACGGTAAGGTGTTATCTTCAGGTCGGATACCTTCTGAAGCTGAGATTACTGACTGGCTGAATAAATAGAGAAAGATGAGTAATGGCTGAAGCATTCTCTTATATTAATAATTTACTCTTATCCGGCTGGTCGAGTTTGTTGGATTATTTGGCTGCGCATGTTTTACTCTGCCTTGTGCCTGCATTCGTGATTGCCGGCTTTATGGGTACGATGATACCTAAAGAGACGATTACTCGTTATCTTGGGCCCAAAGCGTCAAAATGGATCAGCTATCCCGCTTCCGCGCTGGGTGGCTTTATCCTGGCTGTGTGTTCCTGTACGATATTGCCTCTATTCGCTGGCATCTGGAAACGTGGCGCGGGACTTGGCCCTGCAATCACTTTTCTGTTTGTCGGTCCGGCAATCAACATCCTGGCAATTACCTACACTGGCGCTACCATCGGGATGGATATTGCCATCGCGCGTTTAGTGCTTTCGATTTTGTTTGGCATTGTGATTGGTCTGATCATGGCCTGGATCTTTCGTAAGGAAGAAAGCGCTCGCGAAACTGAGATGGAAGCTAACGGTCTGTTTGACCAAACCGCGAGAGTTAAGCCTGCTGTATGGGTTCTCTTCCTTTTGTTGGTTTCAGTGCTGATTGTTGGCACATTGCAGGTTGACATTTTTACAAATGTGTACGCCAGCATCAAGTTACCTGCAGGCTTGATGGGCGGAGTAGGTTCCTTTTTGTCAGGCATGGATCTGACGCTTCAAGGCGCTGTCCTGATTCTGATGCTTGTGGTTATTGGCATCACCTCCTGGAAGGGGTTCGAAAAAATCTTTGAAGGTTTCACCGGATGGACTTATGCGGCTTTGGCTTTTATCGCGCTCACCATCCTGATCGCCGCCCCAACGGAAGAAGCTGGCTCTCTGGCTATCGGGATCAATGGCCGCCTGATTGGAGAGATTGTCCTTCTCATCGCGATCGCGGTTGTGTCCAGACGTTCGTTTAGCAAAGATGAACTCAGTGGGTGGATTTGGGAGACATGGAAATTTGTCAAACAGATCTTTCCGCTCCTGATAATTGGCGTTTTTGCTGCCGGAATCGTAAAAGTGATCATCCCTGAAACCTGGGTACGTACCATTGCAGGACAAAACACCATTTGGGCAAATCTGGTAGGTGTTTTGTTCGGGGTATTCATGTACTTCCCCACCCTTGTAGAGGTTCCGATTGCAAAAATGTTCCTGGATCTCGGTATGGCGCGGGGACCTTTGCTGGCTTATTTGCTGGCAGACCCAGAGTTGTCCTTGCAGTCTATTCTGGTGTTGAACGGCGTGATGGGCAAGAAAAAAACAGCAATCTATGTCTCTTTGGTAGCCGTTTTCAGCACCCTGGCAGGTTACCTCTTTGGGCTTATGCTGACCATCTTTACGTAGCCGCGTTTCACAAATTTAACATAAAACCCCTCTTCTTAAATTAGATTGAAGAGGGGCTTTGTTTTATTAACGTCAGAAGGTCGATGCGTTTATTTACCGTTACCCAGTTTTTTGCCCACCCGCTCAAACGCGTCCAGCGCTTGCTCCAGGTGGTCTTGGCTGTGTGCGGCGGAAATCATTACACGTATGCGCGCCTTACCCAGCGGTACGGTTGGGAAACCAAGAGCACCCGCAAATATTCCCTCGTCAAACAACTTGCGGCTAAATTCCCGAGCCAACTGCACATCACCCAACATCACAGGTGTGATTGGCGTTTGAGTCAGCCCGGTGTCAAAGCCCATTTTTCGCATCTCTTCCTGGAAGAATCGCGCGTTTGCCCACAGACGGTCTACCAGTTCGGTAGATTCTTCCAAAAGGTCCACCGAAGCCAGGCACGCGGCAACATCCGGTACCGTCACGGCGGAAGAGAACAAGAAGGGTCGTCCACGCTGGCGCAGCCACTCAATAATCCTGGCGTTGCCAGCCACCACACCGCCAACCACTCCGAAAGCCTTACTGAAAGTGCCAACCTCTACGTCCACTTGACCATGAAGTTTGAAGTGATCTACAATACCGCGACCACCCTCACCTAAAACTCCCTCGCCGTGGGCGTCGTCAACCATGGTCATCAGGTCGTACTTTTTTGAGACCTCAACCAATTTGTCCAGGGGTGCGTAATCGCCATCCATCGAGAAAACACCATCGGTGATCATCAGCCCACGTCGGTAAGTCCCCTGGGCTTCTCTAACCACTCGCTCGAAATCTTCTACGTCAGTGTGCTTGAAGCGGAAGATCTTTGCGCCCGAAAGACGGGAACCATCGATAATGGAAGCATGGTTCAGTTCATCTGAGAAAATCGCGTCTTCCTTGCTGACCAGGGCAGGGATGGTGGCGCCATTGGCACTAAAGCCGGATTGAAATGTGATCGCCGCCTCCACTCGTTTGAAGGCCGCCATACGCTTTTCTAACTCGACATGCAGGCTCAGAGTGCCGGCAATAGAGCGAACTGCGGCAGGCCCAACACCAAACTTTTGCATTGCCTCGGTGGCTGCCTGAACCAGTCGGGGGTGATTTGCCAATCCAAGATAGTTATTCGAAGAAAAATTAAGCACTTCTCTGCCGTTAATGATCACAGAAGGACCCTGCGGGGAGTCCATGGTAGGTATGCTGTTGTAAAATCCGGTATCTTTCAGGGTTTTCAGTTCTTCATCAATCCAGGCCAATTTATCAGTCATAATCTCCTCTTTATCTAATCTGGTGAGCATTTTCCTGAATTATACCCTTCAGTTATTGTAGTAAACTTAGTCCGGGCTGACCAAAATTGTGTTGATACCTTACAACCAGGACAGGATCAACGTCCAGGAGCGGGTTGTTAAGTGATCGGGTTAATACTCGTTATTGTGAGTTGTCTCAAAAAACAATCTGCTTTCGTGCCTCTTTTTTTGTCTCAGTATAATCTTTTGGTAGGGCTACCAGTTGAAGGAGATATCGATGAAAATTGTTAAAGTTCAAGATTATGAAGAAATTAGTAAGAAAGCAGCCAGTTATATCGCCGCTCAAGTGCAACTCAAACCAAGTTGTATTCTTGGTCTGGCAACTGGATCTACTCCCTATGGTACTTATCAGGAACTGATCAGGTACCATCGTGAAGAAGACCTGAGTTTTCAAAAGGTGCGCACGGTCAACCTGGATGAATATTACGGTTTGCCTGCCACGCATGAGCAAAGTTATAGCCACTTTATGCGCGAAAACCTTTTTCGTTATATCGATATCCTCCCTGAAAACACCCATATCCCCGATGGTCTGGCCACCGACCCAAATGCCTTTGGGAGAGAATATGATGAGCTGATCGTTTCTCTGGGTGGAATTGACATGCAACTGCTCGGCATTGGCAGCAATGGTCACATCGCCTTTAACGAGCCGGACAATTGCTTTGTTGCCCAAACGCGTTTGGTTGATTTGAACCATAATACCATTGAAGATAATGCCCGCTTTTTTGAATCAGCGGAGGAAGTCCCACGCCAGGCAATCAGCATGGGCATGAAATCTATTTTGGGAGCGAAACGAATCTTGATTCTTGCCAGCGGCAAGGGTAAAGCTGACGCGGTCAAGGGTATGTTGGAGGGCTCGGTTGACCCCATGCTTCCTGCCTCCATTCTACAATTGCATCAAAATGTTACTCTGATAGCGGATCTGGCTGCACTCTCACAAACCACTGAGAGTGTATTGAGATAACAACGCCTGAGAAAAGACAGCGCGGTTTTAGGGTATGTAACAAAAACGCGATAATTACTACTCGTAATAACCGCTGATGCCGATCGTACCTGGACCGGTATGAGCTCCGAGCACAGGGCCTGTGCTGGTAACGAGTAGCTCCAGCGGGTCCAGATCCTGCCGGATGCGCTCCATCAGAAGGTTTGCTTCCGTCGCTGCCGAACCATGCAAGACTACCACATGGAGTTTCAGGCCGTCACCGATTTTCTGTTTGAAATAGCTGTAAACCTTCTCAATCATCGCTTTTTGGGTTCGTACCACACCTGTAGGTTCAATTTTCCCGCTATCAGCATTCACTGCTACCAAAGGTTTTACCGAAAGACTTATACTGCCTATCCATTTGAAGGCTTGCCCAAGCCTGCCGCTGCGGGCAAGGTAGGAAAGGGAAGGCAAACCTACGGAAAGCACCACCTTTTGACGCACACGTTCGATACTCTCTAAAATTTGATGAACCGATGAGTCCAGGCGGGCAGCACGGGCGGCTGCCAATACCTGCCAGCCCTGCTGCATGCTTACAGCGCGGGTGTCTACTACGTGCACAGGGATATTGAAATCCAGCGCTGCGCTGCTGGCGGCTTGAAAAGTACCGCTGAGAGCGCTGCTGACGGTCAGACAGATGATTTCCTGAGCGCCTTGAGCCACCGCTTGTTCAAAGGCGACCTTGAATTCTCCAGCACTGGGTTGGGAAGAAGTTGGAATAGCTTTGGTTTCGGAGAGATGCTTGTAGAAGTCTTCTGCGGTCATCGTAACACTGTCCAGATAATCTTTTCCCTCCCAGATGATATGTGTGGGCACCTTGTTGATGCCGTACTCCCGGGTAAGGTCTTCAGGGATGTCGCAAGCGCTATCAGTTACGATTTTGATCATAGTAGGCTCCAGCTGTAATTTGGACTTTTAGATTCGCCATCTTTAGAATCTTAACTCAAAAATGATTAAATAGTTGCCTTTGTAATGAAGTTAGATGGCAGGTCGGCTTTGCTTCTGTCTTCCGGAATTGAGTATATTCCTGTGCCAAACCCCTCCCCGAGATGTGATGCGCATCCGATTTCGCTCATACCTTTTGAGGTGCGTCTCATGGCAATCGCCTCAAAAATTCCCTTCTCTGAAGTCAAAAGCAATAATTGATCATTATATGGCACATCTGCTATTCAGGTTGCAAACAAGAATGGAAAGACATCTTCGCTGCTTAAAATGCTGGGTGGAACATTGAGCGTGTGGCGTGGCAAAGCGTAATTTTCCTGTGACTGAGTTGGGTGACACAGCTTGAACCAATTGCATAACAGTTCAGAAGAGTCGCCTGACTCCCAATTGGTGGAGGCTCGCTTTTTCGCAACTATCACGGCCAGGCTGCGATAGTTTATAGGCAACTACGGCAGATCGCGACCCTCGCTCATATAAATCTGATACCAATCCTCACGGCTGATTGGAATGTCCATCC
>JBBAES010000002.1:0-33611 GCA_041655815.1 Anaerolineaceae bacterium | reverse complement strand
ACTTTTTCATTTTATCAAGGACAATCTACAGATTTGATCGACAGAATTAAAGAAGACAAGCTAGACTTCGCCTTTTGTCCCTTTTTTGAGGCTGAAGGGATAACGAGTACCCCGCTATATTCTCAGGAAATCTTTCTTGTAGTGCCGAGTTCACATCCTATAGCTTCAAAAAAGAACGTTAACATAATTGATGTAGCTAAGGAAAAATTTGCATTAATAAGTAAGGGAACAAATCTTCGAAGAATAATCGATGAAGTATTTGAATCAAAAGATGTTATGCCTGAAGTGGTGTTTGAAGGAGAGGAATGTAACTCGCTTGCCTTCTTTGTTGCCTCAGAATATGGATTCTCATTCCTACCCAAAATATCTTCTCTTGAAGGATATAAACTTTCGTACCTGAGATTGAATCAATTACCTATTTATAGGACTATTTATCTCGTGTGGAAGCAAGATGGAAACATGACACGTTTAGGAGAAGTGTTCAAAACCAAATTAAAGGGCATTTTTCCTCTTCCTCTTCAGTAACCAACCGGTAGTTATGCCCCCACATGTGTGGGGAAAACGGAAATTAGTGAGAATCAAGTTTGGTCAGACAGATAATGGAGTCTTTAGATAGAGATCCTTAAGATGTAACTATCTCAGCCAAGGCTTGGGATTCATATCGGACGAATTCTTGTTGCGACAATTGTGTAGTAAAGAAAACATGCAATTGTCTTAGGATGGTTATTGCCTATAACGTAAGCACATTGTGACCTCCAGCCGCTGCGACTTCCAAAGCGCGTTTAATGTGCTCCTGTCCTTTTATTTCGCTGAAATCTGTAAATTGCATCTCAAAATCAGGCGCGGTCACATCACCCGGCTTAAACGGCGCAATTGGGTTTTCTCCATTCAGGTGCTGCCAGAGCTGATTGAGCGTCTCGACCGGATAAACTTCAATTTCGGGGATCAGCGAGGCCTCCGGCGCGTCGATTGCAGGGACGTATACCTTGCGGTAGCCTTCGCTCCTCGCCAGAGCTGCTGCAGCCAAAATGCCGCGCACATGCCTGACTGAGCCATCCAGAGAGAGTTCGCCGATGATCAGCGAATTTTCGATTGCCTGCGGAGGGATCTGCTCACCTGTCACTAAAACGCCAACCGCGATTGGAAGGTCAAAAAACGGCCCTTCTTTGCGGACGGAAGCTGGGGCCAGATTAACAGTCAAAGGTTTGCGTGGGTAGACTAAGAAGGCATTTTTGATGGCGGAATAGACGCGCTCGCGGCTCTCTTTGACCGCCTCATCCGGCAGCCCAACAATGGCCATGTGCGGAAGACCTTGCCCGTAATCGACCTCGATGTCGATCAGGACGCCATCCAGCCCGATTACAGCGCATGAGAATACGTGTGCAAGCATTGCAATAGTTTATCATATAGCGGTTTGATTCAACGGCCGGCTTAAACGACATTTCAGACATTAGACTAAGAGCCAAATGAGATTAGAAATATCGAATTAGTCCAATCTGAACTGAAAGAACACCTTTGTTGATAGAATTTGCTGGGTACATGTCAGTACCTCAACATTATCAGTAAAAAGTTAAGGTTAATAATTACAGACTCGTTTGTTTTGCTAGCATTTGTTCGAATAGGAATAGGTCTGCCTTGAACCACCAGTGTTTGTCTGTTCTTATAGGTTGGATATTGTTCCAACAGTTACTCGCTTCTGATTCAAAAAACGAAAGCAGTATAGTAGACGGGTTGGTTTTATTCCTACTTGTCTTCCACGTTCGTGGCACGGAGTGATTGACGGTATAATCTGGTGTGTCTGGATGGTGTAATGTGACAAAAAAACAACCTCTAATGCACTTTGTTATCCCCGTAATAATTGTCTTGATCCTTTTTTCAGCTTGCGAGCCTCTGGCGCAACCGATTCAGCACACACCTGCATTTTCTGAAACGATTTCAGCAACTGAGACACAAGAACCAACAAAAATCCCGGCTACTCCCACTGCGACCGAGCAGCCAATAAGGATATGGTTTGACCCCGCACTTCCTACTGAATTACTGCAAGGGAATCTGAGCGATTTTGATGCAAAATATGGCGTTTTGCAAGAGACCGCAAACATGCGGTTAACTTTCAGCCCGCAGGGCTGGTTGAGCCAATGGATTTTTGCCCTGGTAGCGCCTTTCGCGACAGTGGCAGATTCAGTCACCAGCACAGAATTGCTCAACTTTTGGCAAAATGGGGCAGCCTTCCCGGCTACAGAACTGGTCATGGACGAAAGTGCCCTCACGGCGCTTACCGCCCTGTATGGCGCGCCAGTGGGTAAAGCTATATTAAAACAAACCGATGAACTGCTTAGTTACTGTAAGGCAAGCGGAGCTTGGGCAGTGATTTCTTTTGGCGAAATCGAACCTATGTGGAAAGTGATCGCGATTGACGGTCAATCTCCCTTGCATAAAAGCTTCGATGTGCAAGCTTATCCACTAACTGCCGGCATCGCGCTTTTGATAGGCGAGCCTCCTCTCAGCGATCCGACAGCATTTTCGTTAATCGAAACTGAACTCCAGTCTTTGTTGCCAGCAAGCAACCGCGACGAAAATAAACTAACTACGGTGATCCTGACAGGGGTAACCGCCTTGACCCGCGCGACCGCCAAGGAAATGGAAATTTATGGCATTTTAACACCTGCGCAATCAATAGGAGCGGTCATGCGCGAGGCTGACATTGCTCATGTCAGTAATGAAGTGCCTTTTGCCAGCGATTGTCCGGAACCGCAATGGGTGCAGGATGTTGACCTGGTTTTCTGCTCTGATGATCGCTACATCGATCTGCTCAAGGAAATTGGCACAGATGTGGTCGAGCTCACCGGTGACCATTTCAGAGATTGGGGTCCGGAAGCGATGCTTCATACCCTCGGGATGTACGATGCCGAAGGCTGGTCTTATTACGGAGGCGGTAAGGATATCGGACAGGCGAAAGCCCCACTGAAACTGGAAAATAACGGTAATAAAATTGCCTTTATTGGATGCAATGCCAAGGCACCTGGTTATGCCACTGCCAGTGAAACCAACCCCGGAGCGTACCACTGCGATATGGACTATATGGTTTCAGCCATCCAGCAACTGCGAAGTGAAGGCTATCTGGTCATCGCTACTTTCCAGCACGATGAGATCTATCTCTGGCAGCCTGAGCCGAACATGGTTGCAGATTTCCGCCTGCTGGCTGAAGCCGGCGCCACAATCGTTAGCGGAAGCCAGGCACACCAGCCTCATATCTATGAGTTTTGGGAGGATACCTTTATCCATTATGGCTTGGGCAACCTATTCTTCGATCAACTGGGCTGGTACGATGACTCGGACAAGGCCTTTATCGACCGCCATGTTTTTTATGACGGCAAGTATCTTGGGGTGGAATTGTTGACTACCCAATTCTTCAACTGGTCAACCCCCACCTGGATGACCCCAGACGCCCGTGCCGAACTGCTCACCCGTTTGTTTGAGTACAGCCAGGAGGAATAAAAAAACAAGCCATTTGACTGGCTTGTTTTTGTCGTGGTGCTCCTACCGGGACTCGAACCCGGGTTTTAGCCTTGAAAGGGCCGCGTCCTAACCACTAGACCATAGGAGCATCGAGAGAGCTATTCTACACGAGGTTTTTTATCAAGTCAAGTAAAACCAATGATTCGTGTGATGAGGCAGCATAATTTCTGCAAGCAGCAGTTTTATTTTTTCAAAGATTTTTCTTCCATGTAGTTTTTGAGAACCACAGCCTGATTATGGTCAGTATCCCTTGCTGAATATAATAAAGTGACCTGGTTATCCTTACTTTTCGCCAGGAGTTGTGTGATGGTCGCCTGCGCATCGGGGTTCGCATCCAGCTCGGCGCGATAACGCTTAGCGAATTCGTCGAACCTTTCTGGCTTATGACCAAACCAGACGCGTAATTCCTTGCTGGGCGATAATTCCTTGCGCCAGTCATCCAGGCGGGCTTCCTCCTTGGAAACACCTCTTGGCCAAATGCGGTCAACCAACACTCGCCATCCATCAAAAGGCTCATAATCTTCGTAAATTCTTTTTATCTTAATTGACATCGTTACACTCCTTAGCAGTGAGGAAAAAACGTTCAACTGATTTTTTCAGTGTATCGCAGCAGCAATCAAAATGCGAGAAAAGAATATAAGCCTTGAGTCAAATTCTGTGGAGTGGATTGGAGAGACGAAAGCATACAGGTATAAAATTAAACTTGACACCTCCCGCCAACCGTTGTAAAATAATGAGTCGTTGCCCCAGCGCAGATTGGCTGGGGTTACTTACGTAACCAACTTTCCCGGTATCGGGTGGTAAAACGCTCGTAAGCTGGCTAAGTGAAGATTGGAGATAAAATGAAGTATGCTGTTGTTGAAGCGGGCGGTAAACAATACCGCGCCGAGGAAGGTAAACTGTTGACAGTTGACCTCCTGCCCGCAGAAATTGGCGAAGGGATCACGCTCGACAAAGTTGTTCTAATTGTCGACGATGACTCTGTGACAGTAGGAACCCCTTATATCGAGGGCGCCAGTTGTAAGACCACGGTCGATGATCAGATCAAAGGTAAAAAGATTTTGGTGTTTAAGTACAAATCCCGGACCAATTACCGCAAGCGCTCCGGTCATCGTCAAAAATATACCAGGTTACTGGTTGATTCAATCGTGATGGAGTAGTGAAATGGCACACAAAAAAGGTGGCGGGTCATCCCGCAACGGACGAGACAGTCAAGGCCAACGCCTGGGCATTAAAAAATATGGCGGCGAAAAAGTGATCAGTGGCAACATCCTGGTACGTCAACACGGCACCAAGGTCCACCCCGGATGGAATGTGGGTCAGGGTCGTGATTACACCTTGTTTGCTACTATAGAAGGCTACGTGAAATACGAGACTATTGCTGGTGGGCGTAAACGCGTGCATGTTTTCGATACGCCTGAAGGACCAGCGAAAGGCAACTAATTAAAATGAAAGAAAAAATCCAACCTAAGTATTATCCGGATGCGAAAGTCACTTGTGCCTCTTGTGGTGCTGAGTGGACCACAGGTTCAACCGCTCCTGAGATTCGGACAGAAGTTTGCTCGAATTGTCACCCATTCTACACTGGCCAGCAGGCTAGGATCCTTGACCGTGAAGGCCAGGTCGACCGATTCTATAAGCGCTTGCAAGTCCGCCAGGACATTGTCGCTGAGAAAAAAGCCGCATCTGAAGCCAAGACTTCACCTGATCGACCGATTTCAGAATTTAAACTGGCAACCAAATCGATTTCTGCTTTGGCAAAAGCTGATATCACTACCGTCAGTGACGTTCTTGCCAAACTTGAAGGAGGCGAAAAAGCCCTCCTCGAGGTGGAAGGTTTTGGCCGTAAATCTCTGATCGACTTAAAAAAACAGTTGCGACAGTTTGGTTACAAACTGCCGGCAGCCGCGGAAGAGATCGAAGTTTAAAACATTTCAAACCATAGAAGGCAGGCTTATCGCCTGCCTTTTTTTATATATCGTATGCTGTTGGGCTAATCTTGACTTATACTTTTAGCAACTGCATTTATTGGAGGATTTATGACACAGACTTTTGGTTTAGTTGAGGTGATTACAGGCTCGATGTTTTGTGGAAAGACCGAGGAGTTGATCCGGCGACTGCGCAGGGCGACGATTGCCAAGCAGAAAGTACAGGTTTTCAAGCCCGTCATCGATGACCGTTATGCTTACAACAAGGTCAGGTCCCATTCTGGAGCAGATTACCAGGCTGTGCCAATCGCCTCCTCCTGCGAAATCTTGAAAAAGCTGGAACCTGATGTCACAGTGGTCGGGATTGATGAAGCCCAGTTTTTCGATGATGACATAGTAGGCGTCGCCAATCTGCTGGCGGAGCGGGGATTGAGAGTGATTGTTACCGGTCTGGACACAGATTTTCGAGGGGAGCCGTTTGGCTGCATGCCCGAGATGATCGTCAAAGCCGACAAGGTCGATAAACTGTCTGCGATCTGCATGGTCTGCGGTGAGGCTGCCATCCGCACACAGAGGTTGGTAAACGGCAAACCGGCTCACTACAACGACCCGATTGTAATCGTGGGCGCATCTGAGATGTACGAGGCACGCTGTCGGCGCTGCCACGAGGTTCCGAGAGACTGAGGTAGCCCATGGTGCAAGATTATCACGAATACCTGGATAAAGTTTTAGTGACTGAAGAGCAAATTCAAACCCGGGTCAAAGAACTTGGCGCCGAAATCAGCCGTGATTATGCTGGAAAAGAATTATTGATCATCTGCATCCTGAGGGGCGGCGTGGTGTTCATGGTGGACCTGATGCGTTCGATCACGGTGCCAACAGCTATCGAATTCATGGCGGTTTCTTCCTATGGGAGCGGCGTCCGCCAATCCGATGGCGAGGTTCGCATAACGCTCGACCTGAATACCAGCATCAGTGGGAGGCATGTTTTGATCGTGGAGGATATCATCGACAGCGGTAACACCTTGTCATCTGTGATTGATCTCTTAAAGACCCGCAATCCGCTTTCACTGTACGTCTGTACTCTTTTGGATAAAGAAGAGCGGCGCGAAGTGAAGGTTCCCATTCGCTATCGTGGTTTTAAAATCAAGAATGAGTTCGTATTCGGCTATGGTCTGGATATGGATGAATACTATCGAAACTTGCCCTTCGTTGGCACGGTCGACCTGGAAAAATATGAGCCTCCACTTGAATGAGTCGCTTGCGGACTTCCTCAAGGAGGTCAGGCTTACCTCGCCGGACCAGAAAATTTATCTGGTTGGAGGTGCGGTGCGTGACCTGGCACTTGGACAGGCGGTAAAAGACCTGGATTTTGTTGTCAAGAACGGTTCTGTCAGGCTGGCAAAAGCGGTGCGCCGTCGTTTTGATGGCGTATGGTACACACTGGATGATGAGCATCAAACCGCGAGAGTCATTCTGAGACAGGGGCAGGCTGGTGAGTTGATCCTCGACTTTACATCTTTTATTGGCGAAAATCTGGAGGAGGACCTCAGGCAGCGTGATTTCACCATCAACGCCATGGCGATTGACCTGGATAATTTGGATGAGATCATTGACCCTCTGGGGGGGCAGATTGACCTGGCAAGCCGGCAATTACGATTGAGCAACCCCGGCTCACTGCTGGGCGATCCTTTGCGGGTTTTGCGGGCTGTCCGACTCATCCGGAAGTTTGACTTGAGCTATTCCTTGGAAGTTACCGAACAATTGCGCGTAGCCACGTTGGACTTAAACAAGATATCAGGCGAAAGGATCCGGGACGAACTGCTTAAATGTCTCGCGCTGCCCGATTTGGCTGAGACTTATCGTTTATTAAAAGAATTTGGGATCCTTTACGAGCTGCTTAACACAGTCTATCAGGTCAACCCTCCAGACGAGGTCCGGGCGAATGCCGCTTCGGGGGATTTATCCGCTCTGTTTGATTATTACGCTGAAATTTACCGACCAGCCTGGTCGACCGTAGAGGGGGAGTCAGCCTCTGCAGTGGGTGTTCTTAAAGTTCTGGAAGAAATCCTGCGGGATATTGAAGCGGGCAGGCCTGCTTCCGCCTTTGTCAATTTTGACCAAAACACACCCAGTAGCGGGAATTACATGCGCGCATTGAACTCAATGCTGGATGAATCATTACAGGGGGGCCGCACCCGCAAACAACTGCTGGTGCTTTTCGCGCTTTTTTTCTTCCACCAGCCGTTTTACCTGACTGTCAGTCAGGTAAATGGATTTTGTGGACGAGATCAAATCGAACTTGATTGTCATGAGTTTGGAGAGCTGATCAGCAACACGTTGATGTTAGGTCAGAAAGAACAAAAATCCTTTGAGCAGGTCTGTGCAGGCTACCGAAATATCACCTGCATGACCTGGGAGCAAGAGATCGGACCGCTGGAACTCTATCGCTTCTTCAGGGAGGTGGGTTCCTTCGGAGTGGAAAGCGCCATTTTGCAAATTGCTTACCAATATGCAATACAATTACAGCATAGAAAAATTCAGCCTCTCGCTTCTGAGATTATCTTAACCTGGTTACAGGATCACGAGACTATTGTTGACCCTCCACGGTTGATTGATGGTGATGATTTGAAAACGAATCTGCAACTAGAGCCGGGTCCGGAGATTGGTTACTATTTGGAAGCTGTACGCGAAGCTCAGGTAACGGGTCTGGTGGCAGAACGCAGCGGCGCTCTGGCTTACGTGTCAAGGTTAATGAGAGAAAAGAGAAATCATGATATTGCATTTGAATGATATTGAGTTTTATTACGAAGTTTACGGGGAGGGGGCCCCTGTGGTTTTGCTGCACGGGCTGGCCCTCGACGGTAGCATCTGGAAGGAAGTCGCAAATCTTTACAGCGACCAGGCCAGATTTATCCTCCCTGATCTGCGCGGTCATGGGCGGTCTGGTATCGGAAGAGCGGATGGCAGCATTGAGCAGTTTGCTGACGACCTTATCAAGTTGGCGGACCACCTCGGTGTCGAGCAATTTACACTCGCCGGACATTCGATGGGGGGGTATATCGCATTGGCTTTCGCCAAGAGACACCCGCAACGTCTGGCTGGTCTGATCATGATCACCAGCAACGCGCGCGCGGATACTCCTGAGAAGAAAAAAATGCGCCTCCTGGAAGCTGACGAGACGTTAATTGTGGGCAGCAGCACGTTGGCTGAGAGCATGGCTCCGAAACTGAGCAAATCGACTGAGATCCAGCGCCTGACCTATCAGATTTTGAAAAAAACAGACCCTGAAGGTATCGCCAACGTGCAGCGCGCGATCGCGCAGCGACCTAACCGACTTGAAGTCATCAAAAATCTTGAGCTGCCTTTCCTGGCCGTTGCCGGGAAGGATGACCAGCTCATGCAGCCTGAGGCTGCCTACGAGATGGCAGAGGTCTCGAAATCAGGTAAAGCGGTCGTTTTGCCCGGCGTCGGGCACATGCCCATGCTGGAAGCCCCAACTGCATTGGGAGCCTTGATCGTCAGCATGCTGTGAATGTAATTAATTATCACTTTTTGCAATTTTATTAAGGGAGACCAGGAAAATGTCAAATCCAATTTTTAGATATATCGTAGTGCTGCTCGGTGCAATAGTTCTGATCAGGATCATGCTCAGTTTGTCCCACAGCATGCGTAAAGACAATAGCAATCAGGCCGGCGAAGGTCCGGTAGAAACGTTAGAGTCAGTAAACACCCAAAAGACGGAAGACGAACCAGCCCCGCAGGTGGAAGAAATACCGTACCAGTCTCAAAGAGAAGGACCAGAGCATGAATGAAATTGACTGGATCTTAAAACGTCGCAGCATCAGGAAATTCAGTGAGCAAGCGCCATCTGGCGAGCAAATAACCAAGATGCTGGAAGCTGCCATGGCAGCGCCGAGTGCATTGAATTTAAAACCATGGAGATTCATTGTTGTCCAGGATGAAGACCGACTCGCTGAGCTCAGAAAAGCACTGCCATTCGGCAAGATGATGGCGCCCTGTGCCATTGTAGTCTGCGGGGATTTACGCTCCTTTAAGAAACCGGCAATGGAAAGATTTTGGGTTCAAGATTGCAGCGCGGCCACACAGAATATTCTTTTGGCAGCCGTCTCGCTAGGATTGGGCGCGGTTTGGTGCGGTGTGCACCCAATCAGCCGGCTTGAAAAACCAATACGCAAGACGCTGGAAATACCTGACGGGGTGGTGCCATTGAATGTGATATTTACCGGAACCCCGCTTGAAAATAAACCTGCCCGAACACAATATTCTGAAAAAAACGTTTATTCTGAAACATTTGGCAACCCGCGGCAAGCTTAGAATCGACCAACCCGATTGCCACACCTTTATTCGCATGGATGAACCCCGCTTTTTGAAATTCGCGGGGCAGCCTTTCTCAGCACCATAGCAACTTATCAGCGATTTTCGCATCTAAGGTCAACGAACCCAGCAGCCAGGAGGCTGCTGCCTCCTGCGAGCGTGATGCCTGTAAGTGCATTCCGCGTTGAGAAGATCTTACTTAAAAGTCTGAGAATAATCCTTAGA
Source organism: Anaerolineaceae bacterium (assembly GCA_041655815.1). Lineage (GTDB taxonomy): Bacteria > Chloroflexota > Anaerolineae > Anaerolineales > Anaerolineaceae > Mesolinea. The sequence goes on along the minus strand of JBBAES010000002.1, from coordinate 23,604 downwards.
CTCTCGATGTTTACCCCTCTTATCGTGGTAAAATTATAAATTGTGAAAATAACATTCTCATGAATGAAAATCAAATCCTAGGAGGAATAATGTCTGATAAAAAGTGGGTCTATTTGTTCAATGAAGTCGACCAGGCTGAGGAATACGCCGGTGATTGGGATGGTGTTCGCGGTTTGCTCGGTGGCAAAGGCGCTAACCTGGGCGATATGACGCGCGCTGGTGTGCCCGTGCCCCCAGGACTGACCATTACAACCGAAGCATGTAACGCTTTCCAGGTCACCCGCCAGTTCCCTGACGGAATGTGGCAACAAGTTTTGGATGCTCTTAAAGTTGTTGAAGAGCAAGCTGGGAAAAAATTCGGCGATCCCCAAAAACCCCTGTTAGTTTCCTGCCGTTCCGGCGCCAAGTTCTCCATGCCTGGCATGATGGACACCGTCCTGAATATCGGCATGAACGACGAGGTTGCGAAAGGCTTAGCCCGGGAGAGCGGCGATGAACGCTTTGTGCAGGATTCCTACCGCCGCCTGGTGCACATGCTCGGCACTGTCGTAATGGGTATTGATGACGAACTCTTTGAGGCACCGTTGGACGCCCAAAAACGCCAAAAAGGCTATAAAAGCGATGCTGAAATGACTGCTGCTGACTGGGCCGCTGTAACCGAGGCTTACAAGCAAGTTGTGCTCGAACAGAAAGGCTTCGAGTTTCCGCAGGATCCTTACAAACAGCTCGAACTGGCAGTGAAAGCTGTCTTTGACTCCTGGGATTCCAAACGCGCGATCGATTATCGCCGACGTGAAAGCATCCCTGATGATCTCGGAACCGCAGTCAACATCCAGACCATGGTCTTCGGCAACATGGGCGGCGATTCGGGCACCGGTGTGGCCTTCACCCGTGATCCTCAGACCGGCGAAAATGTCATGTTTGGCGATTATCTGATGAATGCCCAAGGCGAAGACGTTGTGGCTGGTATCCGCAATACTTCCAAGATCTCCGGCCTCGAAGACGAATTACCCGAAGTTTATGAGCAATTCTTTGATATCACCGAACGTCTTGAAAATCATTACAAAGACATGCAGGATGTCGAATTTACCATCGAGCACGGTAAGCTCTGGATGCTGCAAACACGAAACGGAAAACGCTCGGCCAAGGCCGCGGTTAAAGTTGCTCACGACATGGTTATGGAAGGTTTGATCGATAAAAAAACTGCTATTAACCGTGTTACACCAGACCAAATCGATCAGATGCTTCACCCGCATTTTTCACATGAAGGCGTCGAAGCCGCTAAAAAAGAAGGCCGTTTCTTCGCTAAGGGTGTGAATGCTTCCCCCGGCGCTGCCGTTGGCCAAATCTACTTTGATGCTGACAAAGTCGAAAAAATGCACAAGGAGGAAAATCAAGACGTCATTATGGTGCGTCCCTTTACTAAGCCCGATGATGTGCACGGTATGCTGGCCGCCAAAGGTATCCTGACAAGTGAAGGTGGCGCTACCTCCCACGCCGCAGTGGTTGCCCGTCAGTTCGGCGTGCCCTGTGTAGTTGGCGCTTCAGACATCAACATCGACGTGGCCAACCGCCGGATGACACGCGACGGCGTCACAGTCCATGAAGGAGATTGGATTTCTCTTGATGGTACTACCGGTGAAGTTTTTATTGGCAAGATGGGTATGACCACCCCCGACCTTACTGAACAGAAAGAATTGATGACCCTGCTTGACTGGGCCGATGAGGTTGCCCGGCTTCAGGTTTGGGCGAACGCGGATTATCCTACGGATGCCCAACGCGCCCGGGAATATGGTGCCAAGGGTATTGGTCTTTGCCGCACTGAGCACATGTTCTTCGACGTTGAACGTTTGCCTGATGTCCAGCGTATGATTATGAATGCTGAAGGCACACAACGTATGCTCAACAGCATTGAGCTGCTCGAAGCCGCATTGGCATCCGGACGTTTGGAAGGCAGAGGACTGACCGAGGAAGATAAAGTCTCCCTCAGGGCTGAGATCGATACCGAAAAAACTCGCTTACAGGAATCGCCCAAGGCACAGGCATATTTTGGAGCATTGGAAAAGATCCTGCCTCTGCAACGAAATGACTTCTACGGCCTCTTCGAAGCTATGACCGGTTTGCCGGTTATTATTCGCCTTATCGACCCGCCTTTGCACGAGTTCCTTCCCTCTTTGGAAGACCTTCTGACCGAAGTTGCCACTTTGAAAGCCAAAGGCATAACCGAAGGGCTGGCCGAAAAGGAAAAAATGCTGGAAGTTGTCCAGGGTCTGCACGAAAGCAACCCCATGATGGGCCTGCGCGGCATCCGCCTGGGTATTGTCTACCCAGACATTATGAAGATGCAGGTACGGGCGATCTTTGAAGCCGCCTGTGATGCCAAGTTGAATGGCTTCGACCCACATCCTGAGATTATGATCCCTCTGACCGGACACGTGAACGAGCTCAAGGCTGTTCAGCCGACTCTCATCCAGATTGCCAAAGACGTTATGGCTGAAAAAGGTGTCCAGGTCAACTATAAGTTTGGCACTATGATCGAGATTCCCCGTGCCTGTATGACTGCCGGCGAAATTGCTGCAGATGCCGAATTCTTCTCTTTTGGGACCAACGACCTGACTCAAATGGGTTTTGGTTACAGCCGTGATGATGCCGAACGCAGTTTCCTGGGTGTTTATGTTGACAAAGGTATCCTCAAAAAGAATCCCTTCCAGCAGTTGGATCGTGATGGGATTGGACGCCTGATGCAAATTGCCGTGCGTGAAGGACGCCAGGTTCGCCCTGATCTTGAGATCGGTATTTGCGGTGAGCATGGTGGCGACCCCAGCTCGATCGAGTTCTGCCATATGATTGGCAATAACTATGTCAGCTGTTCCCCATTCCGCGTGCCGCTGGCACGTCTGGCCGCTGCTCAAGCCGCTCTGAAACACGGTTAGAGTTTGAAGGCAAATAAATCTAAAACGGCTCCTGTTCAGGAGCCGTTTTTTTGTCCCATCGGTTTATGACCAAAAAGGAACGTTTAGGGATAAACTCAGCAGGGAAGCCGGCGCGAAAAGAAAGCCTCAGGTAAGACTTCTCTAATTGCCATAAATTAATGAGTAGATGTGATAAATCTCAACGATCCGGCGCAGGTAGGTTCGGGTTTCGAGATAGCGCACGGAATTCAGAAACAAATCGGGGTCATCACTGGTGAGATCTTTCCAACGTAAGGTATTGCCAGGCCCACCATTGTAGGCAGCTAAGGCATAGTACAGGTCACCATCAAATACGAACAGTTGCCTGGCGAGATAGTTGGTTCCTAACTCGAGATTATAGTAGGGCACACCCAGATCAGATGGCACATAGTTTGGCGGATAACCGGTCTCGCTGGCAATCTGCTCCGCGGTGCCCGGCATCAGCTGCATCAAACCGCTGGCTCCAGCGGACGAATAGGCGTGTGCAGCGAAACGACTCTCCTGGTAGATCAAGCTGAAAATGAGCAGTTCCGGAATTTTGAACCTGGCCGCGACCTGTTCAATCCAGGGAAGATAGTAAGTCCCGTATTGCACGTGTGCGAAATAGGGCGGGTAATTGGCTGAAAGTGGAACATCGCCATAGCCAGCCAGTTTCGAAATAGACCTGCTGGCTTCGATGGCAGACTGGTAATAACCCAGGTTCAGGAAAACATCGATCAAGCGGAAGCTGTTGAGCGCATCGTCATAATATGTGAGGCGCAGTGATTCAAATTCCTGAGAAGCCAGATTATAGAGACCGAGCCTATGGAATTCAATCGCGCGCTTATAGCGGGCATCTTGAGCGATTTCTGAACTGTAATCTACATTAATCTCAGAAGGCAGGCTAAAGGCTGTTTTGAGCCAATCAGCAGCATCTTTGCGTTCACTTTCCAGGTCCAGCTGCAAATTTCCGGTATTTACTGGTGGGAAAAGCGGTTGATCATTCACCAATTCGGAAGAACGGATTCCGTAATAGCCAAACGGGTCTCGTTCGACGGCAGACTGCCAATAAGTCAGGGCAGCAGATCGGTCTCCCCGCGCCTTGTTTACTTTGCCGAGCCAAAAGTAGGAACCAGACTCTTCGAGCGTTCCCGGGTTGGCAATCAAGAGTGCACGATTAAAGTTATCGATCGCTTTGTCGTACTCCCCCAACTCGTAATAAAGCGAACCTCCAAAGAAGAGCCCGTTGAAGGCTTCGGTTGAGGCAGGAAATTCCAACGCGATTCGCGTCCACGAATCTGCCGCTTCTTTGATTTGTCCATCCAGAAAATAGTAGTTGCCTGCAATTTGAAGCAGTTGAGGTGCATCCGGCTGCGCGTTGGGGGCTGATACGTAAGCCAAAGTCGTCTCAAGTGCCAACTTTAACGCGCCCATATAGGTATTTTGCGTGTAGATGATATCTTCAATGGCATCGAAGCGGTATTGACTCTGTGGGTAAGTTGCAATCAATTCATTCCAGAGCTGAATTGCTTCCTTATCTTCAACGGTTCCCCCTGCCGCATTAGCTGCCAGCCGCTCCGGAGATGAAAAACCCGCTCTAACCAACCCTTCGGCGCGTACACTCAAAGCTTTATAATAAAGCGCTTCGTCTTTAGCAAATCCTTCACCTGCAAGATAGCGATCGAATGCTTCGATGGCCAACAGATATTGATTGACGTTGTAATTGATGATGCCACGTTGAAGGTCATCCACGCTTTGTCCGGCATCCAAAAGCATCACCAGTGCTGTGTAAGCATCATAACTAAAGGGGTAATTTGTGACCGAGTCCTGTAAATAGGTATAGGCTTCCTCATCACTGCCCTGGTCGATCAGAATGCGGGCGATCAGCAGGTTCATCTGTGCCTTGGTGTAGTCACTGCCGGTGTTGAGCAAAATCTCTTTGTAGATTCCCAGTGCCAGATCATCTTGCCCCAGGCTGGCATAACTCGAAGCTACCTTAATAGCAGCGGCTGTGTTGTTACCCAATTGAGGCGCAAGATAGGCCTTGCGATAAGCCTGCAGGGTTGCTTCTGTGTCGCCAGAGGCTGCCAGCAAATCGCCAATGCGGAAGTTTACTTCTGCTTCGATCATCCCGGATTGTTCCATTGTGTAAGCCTGGTAGTAATCAAGCGCTTCTTCTTCGAGTTCTTGCTCCAGGCTGATTTGGGCAAGGACGAAATTTGCCCGTTTTGCCGGCAGGCTTTCAGGAAATCGTTCTTGCAGCTCCAGCAGCATTCGTTTTGCCTGAAATAGGTCATTTTGCTTGTAATAGGTCAAACCCTGACCATACAGCGCCGCAGCCTGGATCTCAACCGAAGAGCCTGTAGTGTTCACACTGTAAAGTCGCAAAGCCTGATCGTAATCACCAAATGCCAAAACCCGATCGGCCTCGGCTAAGGTTTCTTCAGACGCAGGCGTAGATTCTATCGGGAATTCCCTCGTCGGCATGGCAGGTTCGGCAACTGTCGGCACGCTGGTTAGGGTCGGGTATGCCGGAGGGGGTGTGGCAATTTCGTCACAACTACTGAGGACTAAAACCAAGATTAATCCGAGCACAAAAAGTCTTTTCGACAGAGCCGCATTCATGGTTGACTTATAACGGAAAGAATCTCCGTTGTCAAATGAAATTGTAGGCTCAATACCTCTTGTCTTGACTGGCGGTATGGGATACAACTACCAGGATGTGGATTGTTTAGGTCCAATCCCAGATTGCGCCTTTTTCGCAAGACTTATCAAAACTCTTTGGAACTGGCTAGGGGATGATCAGTCATCGGTCGAAAGTAAACAAAAACCCGGACTTAGTCCGGGTTATGTTTGCTATGGCGCAATTTAGTGATGTTGGAATTCAGCAGGGTAATTCTTTTCGAGTTCCTCGGCTTCTTCCTTGGTATGGGCAATCGTTCCATCAGGATGGTTTGGGGGGGAGTATATTGTATAAATCGACAAGCGTTCTGTCGCGGAGGTGTTGATGATATTGTGAACGGTTCCGGCAGGGATGACTACAACATCACCATCTGCGACCTTGATCTCTTTGTGGTCAGTGACGACCTTGCCTTCACCTGCTTCAAACCTGAAGAATTGGTCGACGTGATCGTGTACTTCCTCGCCAATATCTTCTTTTGGTTCAAGAGACATCAGGACTAATTGCAGGTGACCGGTATAGAGGACGCGTCTGAAATCAGTATTTTCGATTGAATCTTTTTCGATGTTTGTGTTATATGGATCCATGACTTTCTCTCTTTCTCTTGTTGTTTAAACGATTATCACACATATTTATTTGAATTCTATTAGATGTATCACATCAATCTTCGGAGATCGAGTACAGCTCTCCCCATACGAAATTGACTAAAGATCGAAGTCAAAATAACAACCTTCTGGGTTGGCATTTTGACTCTCTCGGATAAAAACTGAGTTATTAATATACCAGAGGTCAACTAAATTCCTCCAGATCCTCGAGGTAAGTAATAACCGTCGCCCTTATTGCTTCAAAAGTGTCCTGGAACACCCGCAGTTTCTGCTCATCTGTTCCTTCATAGAGAGCAGGATCAGCAAAACCGAGGTGGGCGATGGGTCCTTTTTTCAACCAAACCGGGCAGGCTTCTCTGGCACTATCACAGAGGGTGATTACCATGTCAAAATCCTGTCCTTCGAATTCATTTACTGACTTGGAATAGCCCTGGTAAGTTATTCCGTCATCATTAATGACCTGTAATGCCAATGGATGGATGAATCCGCTGGGGTTGCTTCCAGCACTAACAGCAATCCATTCCTTTGGAAGATAATGGTTGACAATTGCTTCCGCCATCTGGCTACGGGCAGAATTTGCGCTGCATAGAAATAAGACTCTCCTGCGGTTGTCGTGCTCAACATTCTCTTCCTCATCCGTGCCTGGTAATAACGTCGGAAGTTCCTCCAGCAAGACCTCATCCTCAAATTCTCCACCCTCCATGGCTTCCAACAACTCACGCGCGTTGGCCTCGTTTTCTGAAGACACCATTACGCCGACCTGACCTAAATCCCCTACAGTCAACCCATAGATTTGGCCAAGCGCGTTGATATCCAGGAAAGCAGGGATACCCTGGGCTTCCAAAAAGCCTTTGATGGATTCCGCAACCAGCTTTCCCTGGGCTTTATAAATAGTTACGTAGTCAGTATTGCTCCCTTTCGTCATTCGTACATCCAATCTTCTGTGCAGCGTTTCCACTCAACTATCTCTTCCGGTTTAAACCAAAGAGCGATTTCTTCCTCGGCATTTTCGACTGAATCAGATGCATGGGTCAGATTGTAACGAGCTTGTAAGGCAAAATCGTGACGAATTGTGCCAGGGTCGGCTTCAGTTCCGCGTGTTTTACCGACAGTTTGGCGAATGGCTGTGATCACATCCGGGCCTTCCCAAACCATAGCCATCACTGGAGCGGAAAGGATGAACTTGATCAAAGCATCGTAAAAGGCTTTCCCTTCATGCACAGCGTAATGCTTTTTTGCCAACTCCGGGCTTACTTTCATAAACTTGCATGCTACCAGGCGCAGGCCGCGATTCTCAAAACGAGTGATAATTTCTCCGATAAGACCACGTTGGACACCATCCGGTTTCACCAGGACTAAAGATCTTTCCATTCATCCTCCAATTTGTGTTTGATTATTTTCCTGCAGAAGTTTTTCCGACAATTCCTTATAGACATCCCAGAGCGGCAAGAGTTTCTCTTTCAGGATTAGATGAGGGCGCAGCATTCGCAGGGATGCTTCGATCTGCCGGAGATTTATAGCCGTTTTTCGAATCAGTTCGGCTGCAGCGGCGTAATGCCCTTGATCCAATAAAGCTTGCAAATCTTGCCCATGCCCAGGAGTGGTTGCAATTTCTGGCGAAGGTGAGATCAGCACTTCGAATTCTATCTCGGGTTCTTGCCACTCTGCGGTTTTCAAAACAACCGGATCTAATTCAGGTTCTTCAACCGGCTGGAGCTCTTTTTCGCCATTGGCTTCCAATTCATGGGCTGGTTGCGCTGCAAACTCGGTCAGCCATTCTGGAATTTCATCAGTCCTGGCTGATCTCGCCTGAGGGAGTTTATCTGAAGAGGTTTCTTCAGAACCAATTTGTTCTGTATGCACCCTGACAGGTTGGGTCTCATCAGCTGTGTTGGGGATTTCACTCATCTTCAATCACCCAGATAGTCGCGCAACTTCCGCCGCACAGATGGGTGGCGCAGGCGAGTCAGCGCCTGGGCTTCTATTTGCCGGACTCGTTCACGGGTTACACCCATTTTGCGGCCGACTTCTTCCAGAGTGTAGGCCTGACCGTCCAGGAGACCATAGCGTAACTGCAAAATGCGTACTTCCCTGGGAGGTAAGCCATCCAAAACTTCCACAAGATGCTGCTTGAGCAAATTATAGGTAGCCGTATCGTCAGGTGCTGGCGCTTCGTCATCTTCGATGAAATCACCCAGGACAGAATCTTCTTCATCGTCAGTTGGCGTCTCGAGGGAGAGCGGACGTCGGGCAACCTGGATCATATTTTCCACCTTCTTCGGTGGAACTTCCAGCGCTTCGGCCAGCTCTTCGACAGAGGGGTCTCGCCCTAATTTTTGTGTAAGCTGATGCTGTACACGCAGCAATTTGTTGATTTGATCGCCCATATGAACAGGTACACGGATGGTACGGCCCTGGTCAGCGATAGCCCGGGTGACAGCCTGGCGTATCCACCAGGTCGCGTAGGTGCTGAATTTGTGACCGCGCTGGTATTCAAATTTCTTAGTAGCACGGATAAGTCCGATATTGCCCTCCTGGATCAGGTCCAGAAATGGCACACCGCGTCCCATATATTTTTTAGCAACACTGATAACGAGGCGTGAATTCGCTGTTATCAAATGATCACGAGCTTCCGCGCCATCTTTGATAAGTTCATACAGTTCTTCTCGTCGGACTGCTCCGATGCCGCCTTTCGCCAACTCGGCTCGCGCCTCCCGACCAGCCTCGATCCGCTTTGCCAGAACAACTTCCGCTTCGATGTCTTTCAGCAGAGGAACCCGGCTTACTTCCTTCAGATAGAGACCGATGGTGTCATCCGTATCGATATTTGCCAGATCATCTATCGCAAGAGTCTCCTCTTCAACCAGAGCTTCGGTTAATTCGTCCTCATCTGGGTCCTCTTTTCCTGGAGCTTCCTCAGACACGGTTATACCGGCCGTTTCGAGCGCGTGGTAAGCCTCTTCGAGTTGCTCAGGGTATTCTTCGGCTTCGGGGAAAAAGCGCAAAATGTCATCATCGGTGACATAGGTTTTCTTCTTCCCATACTCGAGGAGTCTAGTAATCGCTGTATTCGGGTCATCTTCGGTGGGAACTGTATTTTTGATAATTTTTGCCATATATTGTTAAACCTTCCCTTGGAATTTTATCGTACTTCAATAGAGTACGATATTTCTACTTGAAATTCAAGTAGAACGGGCGTTTTTAATAAGTTTCTATTGTTGCGTGTAGCCAATAATACTATATGAATCTGGTTAGCCTGGAATGAGCAATGATAGAGGCTGATGTTATTTACATTAATCAGTATAGCCGGTGTGCTGAATAAGGGATGCCTTTTTGCAAATATAGTCAAATTAGCGAAACTCCAGTCAGCACTGACCACGTGGACGGTAAGGAAAAAAGGGTTCCGCGGAATACCCGTAGAAAGGGTGGTTTTCAACGCTCCCATTTACCTCTATAATTGACCTGTCAACGAATTCAAACGGGAGAAGGAAAAATTTGTTTTTCAAGAAAACTGCTAATATCTGGGTTCCGATTCTGGTCATCTTGACGATGATTGGTCTCACCATGCTTAACCTTGACCTGGATAAGAAGATAGAGCTTGAAGACCAATTCGCCATTCGATGGAACGCCGCCCGCTCATGGATGATGGAAGGCTGGTCGCCTTACAGCGAAGAAACCCATCAGAGCGCGTTGGATTTGCTGGAAAGCAACAACAGTCTGCCAAATCCTCGCGAAAAAGGTCATTTCCTGGATCCCGCCTGGTTTGTCTACCTGTTCATCCCGATTAGTTTTATTCCCTATCCCATCGCGAAAGCAATCTGGATGATGCTGACCCAATTTAGTTTCTTTGCATCTTTTTATTTGGCAATTAAACTTTCTGGCATCAAGCTAAATGGTCTCGAAGTTCTTTTAACTTGTCTGCTGGGAGCATTTTTCTATCCCATGATTCGAGCCAGTATGACTGCCAGCATGCTACCAATTTTTATCTTTCTCACACTGCTGGCAATTCGGCTTGCTCTTGAAGGGCAGGGAAACCAGGCTGGTTTGTTATTGCTCTTCGCGATCTGGATCAACCCCGTGGCTATCTACCCAACGCTCTTTTTATTGATCTACCTGGGAGCAAGGCGTGACAATTCCTTAGCACGAATTTTGCTGATTGGCTTCGGCTTTGTAATGGTCACCACCGTGATCCTTTTCCCAGGTTGGCTGCAGCAATGGTTTGCCAGCCTCCTGAGACTTAACCCCGGTCTGGATTGGCTGGATACCCCGTTGATGGGCGTGGCGCGAGCATTTCCGGGCGCATACGGTCAAATCGCTGTCGCGCTGCACCTGGCGGCCTTTATTATGCTGCTGGTAGAGTGGTATGGGTTAGGGGAGAGAAGTGAACGTGCGGTGCAGTGGAAGCTAATGCTGACGCTGACCGTCAGCTATTTCTTCAATTTGTATTCTGATGGCGTGGTTTTATTGATGGTAATGCCGGCATTTTTTACAATTTTCAAGTATATACAGGAAAAATGGCCGGTTTCTGGTAAAATCCTCTACTGGATCAGTTTTATTGTTATCGGAATTTTTTCCTGGCAATTAGTTTCTGATCCATTATACGGTTTTCCAAAAGAGCATACTTCGATCCTCCTGTTGGCGCCAATTTTCGTTTTCCTGAGTTTACAGTGGTTCCGATGGTGGGCTGTTGCAAGTCCAAAAGCTCTAATTGACTTAAAGAAATAACGTAATTGAGGAGAATAATGGCAAAGAAGAGAATTGGTATATTAACTGGAGGTGGAGACGTTCCAGGCCTGAGCATTGCAATCAAATCGGTGGTTACAAACAGTGCCGACCATGACTATGAGATTATTGGAATTCGACGAGGATGGTATGGCTTGCTCGGATATGATTTGGACGATCAGGCAACCCACGATCTCTATATCCGCCACCTGGATCCTATGTCTGTCCGCCGGGTAGATCGTGCTGGCGGTACTTTTTTGCACACATCCCGGACTAACCCTGCCAAAGTTCGACCAGATGATGCCCCTGAATTTCTACGAAACAGTAGCTATGGTACAGTAATCGACGCTGAAAGCGGAACCAAGGACTACACAGACTACATTCTCAAAGTAATCGAGAAACTCAATCTCGACTCACTGATCACCATTGGTGGTGACGACACCCTGAGTTTTTCAGCCAGACTGCATCATGAAGGTATCCCGTTGGTAGCGATTCCGAAAACCATGGATAACGACGTACTTGGCACGGATTATTGCATCGGCTTCTCGACCGCAATTACCCGAGGCGTTAACCACATCACCTATTTCCGTTCCAGCGTGGGTTCTCATGAGCGCATCGGCGTAGTTGAGCTTTTCGGTCGCAATTCTGGTGAGACAGCTCTGATCACAGGTTACCTGTCGCATGTTGACCGCACCATTATCTGTGAGGTGCCTTTCGATGTGGATAAACTAATTCATATGCTGGCTGCGGATAAAAAAGCCAGCCCTGCGCATTACGCGATCGTGGTTATTTCCGAAGGCGCGGTCCCGATCGGAGGACGTGTGATGCAAACCGGTACGCCGGATGCGTACGGGCATCGAAAGCTGGGTGGCATAGGTGAAATGTTGTCTGACAGGATCAAAGAAGTAACCGGCATTAACACCATGTATCAACGGCTCGGCTACCTGGTTCGTAGCGGGCCGGCTGACATTCTGGATCGCATGGTCTCAATGAATTTCGGATTGCTCGCCTTCCAACTGACCTGTAAAAAAGAATTTGGCCAGCTTGTTGGCATCACAGACGGGAACTATTCAACTGTTCCAATTGACACGGTTATCAGCGGAAAACGTCACGTCGACGTCGCCAAATATTATGATGCAGAAAACTACTATCCTAAGGTCAAGTCAGTTCTTGGTCTTCCCATGTTTTTACACTAAAAGGAAAAAGCCCGGGAGAGATGCTCTCCCGGGCTAATCTACTTATGGGTCTAAATGCACAAGCTGTTTCTCGAGAAAGGTATTCTCTTATCCCGCGTGTTTTGATATTTCCGGTTGACGAAAAGGGGCATGTGCTGCTTCTGAAAGGCGCAAGTAATAAGAAAATCTGGGCTGATCTCTGGAACGGCCCGGGAGGTCACGTGGAGGCTGGTGAGAGCGTTCTTGAAGCGGCCAGAAGGGAGCTGTTAGAAGAGACCGGACTTTCAGCCGGCAGGCTGACCCACTGTGCCCAAATTACGGTTGATACGGGCAGAAGCCCAGGGATCATCTTCTTCGTCTTCAAGGCAAAAAAACTGAGCGGGGACCTTTGCGCTTCGATCGAAGGTGAATTAGCCTGGTTTACACAAAGTCAGGCACTCAAACTGAATCTGGTAGAAGACCTGTACACACTACTGCCGTTGGTGATGCGTCACCGCTTTAATGAAAGACCTCTTTGGGGGCATTATGCCTATGACCAAAACGATCAATTGATCATGCGCTTCTTCCGCTGAGCACAATCTTTGGACGTGGGACTCCAAGAAAAAGGACAATTACAGCAATTCCTGGTGTAAGGCAGGATCCCCGGATAATCAGGCTGACTTCTCAAAAAACACCAGGAGCGTAGATCCATACTTCCTGGTATCAAATACCTCAAAGCCTGCCAATTCCAGCTCTTCCCACTCGATAGGGTTGATTTGAACAATGACTTGCCCTTCATCACTAAGTAAAGCCGGGTTAGCTTCGATCAATCGGATTGCCTTCTGCCACATCTGCTTGTATTGCGGTGGGGCGACATAGATCATATCAAAACCCAGTTTGTCAGGATGGCGCAGGTAGGAAAAAGCATCGGTTCGGATGACTTCAGCCCGGTCAGTGAATCTGGTCTTCTCAAGGTTTTCGCGGATAGTGCGTATTGCCTGCTGACCCTTGTCCAGGAAGGTCACAAAACGCGCGCCACGGCTGAGCGCTTCGATTCCTACCGCACCGGTTCCAGCGAACAAATCGAGGATCAAATTGTCCTCAATCTCATTGCCCAGAATGTTAAACAACGCCTCTTTCACGATGTCGGTGATTGGTCGGGTGCTGTTTCCGGGCACAGTTTTCAGGCGCATGCCCTTTGCTGTGCCTGATATTACGCGTAAAGTGCCCAATTTCAGCCCTGCTTCTCGAGCTTGATGCGCATGTGATCGATCGTTCGAGCCAAGCCCTCCCGAATGCTCACAATTGGTTGCCAACCCAAGATGGTTTTCGCCCGGGTGATATCCGGCTGGCGCCTTTCAGGGTCGTCTCCCAGTCGTTCTGACGCGTTGATGATCAAACCAGCAGGGTTGTCGCACAATTCGTTGATGGTTCGCGCGAATTCGTTGATCGAGATTTCATGGGGATTGCCGATGTTGACCGGCATGTGCTCATCAGAATCCACCAGGCGGCGAATGCCTTCGATCAGATCATCCACATAACAAAAACTGCGGGTTTGCTCACCTGTTCCATAGATTGTAAGAGGCTCTTTGCGCAGAGCCTGCTGGATGAAATTGGGAACACTGCGTCCATCATCCAATCTCATTCTGGGACCAAAGGTGTTAAATATCCTCACGATGCGCGTGTCCACGTCGTGAAAATTGTGATAAGCCATAGTGAGCGCTTCCGCGAATCGCTTGGCTTCGTCGTAAACCGAGCGCACGCCAACCGGGTCACAGTTACCCCAGTAATCCTCACTTTGGGGGTGGACCAGAGGGTCGCCATAAACTTCACTCGTTGAAGCAAGCAAGAATTTCGCATCGTGCATTTTCGCCAAACCGAGGCTGTTATGGGTCCCCAGGGCGCCGGCTTTCATAGTCTGAATAGGTAGATTCGGGTAGCCGAGGGGGGATAGTTTGCTTGGGCTGGCTGGGGAAGCTAGGTGGAGCACAAAATCCAGTGGGTCTTTCACAGAGATGAAAGTCGAAACATCTTGTTCCATCAGGGTGAAATTTGAGTTGTTTGCAAGGTGTGCAAGGTTTTCCCGGTTGCCAGTGATGAAATTATCCAACCCAATAACCTGGTGTCCATCGCTGATCAATCGATCAGTCAGATGAGAACCCAAAAAGCCAGCCGCGCCTGTGATTAGAATCCGCATATTTTTCCTTTGTCCGCATTCTTGAGGGGCACTATAGAGTATAATCAAGCGACCCCTTGGAGGGGAAGAATTATAGCATGTCTGAGTCCTCGAACGAGCCCAAAAATCAAGCGGAAACACTTAAACGTATAGAAGCGATTTTATTTGCCGCCCCTGGACTTACTGGTGTGGACCAGCTTGTGCAGACGACCGGGTTGAAGACAAAAGAGGTTGAGAACGCTCTGAACATCTTAAGGACCCATTATTCTGACATGCATGGAATTCGGCTGCAGGAGGTCAAAGGTCAGTACCAGCTGGTTACTGCCCCGGAATACGCTACTGACATTGAGGTTTTTCTGGGTTTGGAAGTGACTTCGCGGCTGACACAGGCCGCGTTGGAGGCGCTGGCAATCGTTGCCTACAAGCAGCCGACCACACGCCCAGAAATTGACAGCATTCGCGGGGTCAACAGCGATGGTGTCCTCAAAAGCCTCCTCTCGAAGGGTCTGATCGAGGAATTAGGTCGATCTGACGCTCCAGGGCGTCCGATTCTCTATGGTGTGACACCTGATTTTCTTCAGCATTTCGGGCTGGAAGGGCTTGATCAATTACCCGATATAGACTTTGAGGCTTTGTTCAGCACGCCCAAGGAAGCTGGAGCCGATGAGAGAAAGTTGTTGAAAGATTAATGGCAGCAGAAAGAGTTCAAAAAATATTGGCAGCGGCCGGCTACGGTTCCCGTCGGGCCAGTGAAAAAATGATTGAGGAAGGCCGGGTCAAGGTCAACGGAAAAATCATCCAACTGGGTGATAAAGCTGACGCGAGCAGAGATTCCATCACAGTAGATGGGAAACTGATCCGCAAGGTGATCAGAAAAATCTATATCGCATTGAATAAACCCAAAGGCTATCTTTCTGGTGTCGACTTAAACCATCCAAGACGGACAGTCAATGATCTGATTGGCATTTCTGAACCGCTTTTCGCGGTTGGCAGGCTTGATCTGGACAGTGAAGGCTTGATGCTGATGACCAATGACGGCAAAATGGCCAACCGGCTCATCCATCCAAGCTACGAGCACGAGAAGGAATATGAAGTCTTTGTCATCACCCAACCAGATGAGGAGCAACTTGCCATCTGGCGCAGAGGGGTAGTCATGGAAGATGGCTATCGGACTTTGCCCGCCAAAGTGGAGGTCATTAATAACGCCAACAATGGCACCTGGTTGCGAATCACCCTCAAGGAAGGAAAAAAACGCCAAATTCGCGAGGTTGGGTCCAGGATTGGACTCCCAGTCGGAAAAATCAAACGCGTAAGAATTGGTCCGTTAAAGCTGGGCAAACTGCGAACGGGTGAATGGCGCTATCTGACTGATTTAGAAGTTGAAAAACTGCTTGAATATACCAAAACTAAAAAAGAAAAAACTAATTCTTAGGTTGGTTGCACTGATACTCTGAATGGGTATTAGCATTTCCAAGCTGACGTGCCCATGCAACGCAGTAAGCATTTATTATTTTGCTTAATAAGAAAACTCCTGGTAACTCAGGAGTTTTCATCTGTTAATTCAAAAAATTACTTGAGCTTACCGGCTGTTAAAGCCTGGGTGATTTTTTCGGTCTCTTCCGCGCTGAAGGGTTCAGCACATTTTTCACGGTCCATCTTGCGAATGAATCGCTTGAGCTCGGTGATCGAGACCACGGGGAAGGGCGCTTCTTTCACTTCGCCAATAACAGTGTTTTTTAATAAAATTACGAGCACTGGCTGGATTTCCGGACGTTGCTCAACAGGAATACCCTGCTGTTCAAATTGTTTCTGGAGTTGTGTCGTCGCTTCAGCTACTTCTCTTTCCGGCTCAACTGGCGTTTCCTGGCCCATAAAGCGCTTGAAAGCACCCGTACCGGTGTGCTTCCACTTTCCGTCGAGATAACTGATCGTGCCGCCGCTTGTGACCAAAATTGGCAGCCAGATCCGGCAAGGCCCCAATAGTAGCATCGGAACCGGACTGGAATACACAAAATAGGTGTACTCACTGCGCAATTTAGAGAAAGATTCTCCCAAAATTTCATCATAACGTGGGGTCTGTCCGTAGCGTGCCATAAAGAAGATGCTGGCCCGGGTGAGGATAAACCCGATTAACAGTGCGATCCAGGAATAGATGGTCCGCTGTATGTTAGCTTGTCCTGGCCAGGCAAGATATGCGCCCAGACCCAAAACTGCAAGACTGCTGATAAACAGCGCCATGCTGATTTTCTTATTTCGGTCAATTAATTTTTGGTTAATGATAAGTTTCATGACTATTTCACCTCAGGAATAATGGATTTCTTTAAATTTTCAAGCAAGTCAGATTCTACCGCAATTACAGCTTGTTCAATGGCACTGACGATCGCTTTTGCATCCGATCGTCCATGCCCGACGAAAACCAACCCGTTCAATCCCAGCAATGGGGCAGACCCAGTCTCTGAAGGGTCAAGCATTTTGCGTACTTTATCGAAAGCTGGTTTGGCCAGCGCTGCGCCAATCCTGGTACGGGTGCTGGACATCAACTCATTTTTTAGGGTCTTCAATAGTAGTCTGCTGACTGCTTCAGCCGATTTGAGCAGCACATTTCCGGTGAAACCGTCCGTGATTGCCACGTCCACCTTACCGCCAAAGAGCTCTTTCCCTTCGATATTGCCGACAAAATTGGGTATAGCCGCTCGCATCATTGGTCCGGCTTGTTTGGTCAACTCGTTGCCTTTGCCTTCTTCTTCTCCATTTGAGAGCAAGCCCACGCTGGGTTCAGCAACGTTCATCATTAAGTGTGAGTAAACGCTGGCCATCTGACCGAACTGAACTAAAAACTCTGGCCTCACATCGGCGTTAGCACCGATGTCAGCAACCACACATCTGCCGCCTTCTACCGGGAAAATTGCCACCAGGCAGGGCCGGTCAGCGCCGGGGATCATCCCAAAAGTTTTCATTCCGAAATACATCGCCATCCCGGTATTACCCGCGGTCACAAAAGCCTGCGCCTTGCCTTCCTTAACCAGACTCATTCCCACTGCCATAGTGTTTTCTTTTTTAGCACGTGCTTCGCGGATATGGTCTTGCATATCCAGAAATTGAGGCGCGTGAAGGATGCTGACCTGACTCTTATCGCCGGTTAACTTTTCAAGACCCTCTGTCAGAGTAGTCTCATCTCCGACCAGGATCACCTGGACATTAAACTTGCTCGCAGCCAGAACCGCGCCTTCCAACTCAGGCCAGGGTCGCTGGTCACTGCCCATTGCGTCGAGAACAATTGTTGCTTTCATGTCTTCCTATTCCCGTCTTTGCTTGACAAAGACCATAGAATCGTTATAATTTACTCTCACGTTTGCGCTGGTGCTGGAATTGGCAGACAGGCGTGGTTGAGGGCCACGTGCCGAAAGGCGTGAGGGTTCAACTCCCTCTCAGCGCACACAAAAGGGCAACATCAGTTGCCTTTTTGTGTTTAAGGAAATGCTCTTCGCAGCCAGGTCAAAGGGTTGACCGGCGTGCCGTGAATATCCACTTCAAAGTGCAGGTGAGGTCCGGTTGAGCGACCAGTTGTGCCGATAATGCCAATCAGCTGTCCTGGTTCAACCACGTCACCTTCTTCTACCGTAAAATTCGACAGGTGCATGTAAGTCGTATAAATACCCAAACCATGGTCGATGACAATGGCGTTTCCTCTGACCACCTGATCAGGTAGAACTGCGACCACTGTGCCCCTCGCGGGAGCATAGACGTCAACCCCTTTACAATAACCCAAATCCAAACCGGTGTGGTAAAACAGCCCTGGGTTGTCATTGTAGGTGCGGCGACTGCCAAAACTTGAAATGATGCAATCAGCATCCTGTGCGGGTGAATACCACAACCCGCTCCATTGCTGCACTGGTGTAACTGGCGCAAGGATTCGTTTGAACAACTCGTTTTCGAGCCGTTCTTCCTCTGTGCCGATGCTGGCAGGGTCTACTTCAAGTGGCTTATCAGTCACGAAATTTCCCGAACTGATCATCACATATTGGTCAAAGCGGTAGACATCACCGTTGTTATTTGAAAATTCCATCCTCAGCGGGTAGACACCGACGTCAGTCAGAGCATGGATACCGCCGTAAGCCATTTGTACGCCATCACTCATATCAACAAAGACCGGTTCAATGCCCGCCAGACTGGCTGTGACACTGACAGCCTCGTCACTGCTGACTATGATCAGAAAAGTGTCTCCCTGGTAAAGGGGCAAGTTATCAATAACGATTTCTTTTATCCCGGGGATCGCAAGATTGCTTAGCGATTCAACCTCCGATGGCTTGTAGTAGGTGTCCATGGGCAAAGCACGGTTTGGATTCTCGAGCCGGTTCAAGTCAGTCAAAGACCAGGTATTTAAGCTGCTAAGAATCGAAGCTTCGAGGAAAGATTGCCCCTGTTTAAGCGATGCCATGGTCCTCATGGGTGCAGCGCTTTCGATATGGGTCATCACAATCTCGCGGCCGACAAACAACTCGGATGGGCTGGTCAGATTATTGGCTCTAATCAGGTCAGCCGGCTCTGCCTGGCTGCGCCGGCTCAAACTGGTCAGGCTGGATCCGAGCGGGACGTATTCGGTGGTCAAGATCCCCTGCATCCCTGCCAGTGTCGGAATTTTCAACCGATCTCCCGGTCTTAACATGCTGGTCTCAGTAAGACCGTTTACAGTCAGCAAATCGTCTAATGTGCTGTCGAAGCGCAGTGCGATCCACGAAAGTGTATCTCCTGAGACAACCACGTATTCCGGGTAAGTGGTTGCTTGAGCGCTGACGTGATTGTGTGGAATAATTGACATTAACAAGAGCACGATCATCGTATAGATATAAAAACGCAGCTTTGACGGGGTCGTGGAGTTGGTATAATCTCTCATATCAATCGATAAGTTTACCATGTTTGAAAGGATGCCTTACTCATGCGAATTACAACCTGGAATGTCAACGGAATCAGAGCAATAGTAGGAAAGGATGGTTTTGACTGGCTTGACGAGATCACACCCGATGTGCTGGGCCTGCAAGAGATCAAAGCCAAGCCCGAACAGGTGCCGGAGCTGATTCTTGAACACCCTGAATATCAGAGTTTCTGGAATTCTGCCGAACGCCCGGGCTACAGTGGAACCGCGGTCCTCTACAAAGATGAGCCGTTATCCATCCAGACCGGGTTGGACATGGCAGAATTTGATAACGAGGGACGCACAATTCGCATCGAATACCCAGATTTCTTTCTCTATAACATCTATTTCCCCAACGGTGGGCAAGGAAACAAACGGGTGCCATTTAAACTTGGCTTTTATGAACGATTGCTCGAATTATGTGACCAACATCACGCCAATGGAGAGAAGGTTATCCTGACCGGCGATTTCAATACGGCTCACCGAGAAATCGATCTGGCAAACCCCAAATCAAACCAGAAAAGAACCGGCTTCTTGCCTGAAGAGCGAGCATGGATCGATAAATACCTGGAAAACAATTTTGTCGATGCCTATCGCGCCCTTTATCCTGATACTGTCGCCTATACCTGGTGGGACTACCGCACCAACGCTCGCCCACGCAATGTCGGCTGGCGTCTGGATTACTTTTTGGTCAGTTCTGAGTTGATGCCGCGGGTGGAAGATGTTGAGATCCACGACGAAATCATGGGCTCCGACCACTGCCCGGTGAGCTTGATTTTACGTTGAGAACGTAATCTTGCGCCTCACTCTGGAAATGAAACTTGAGTTTAGACCTGGATACACTTTTACTTAGGTAAAAAACTGCACCAACTCGGTGGATTTATTGTCCAACTTATGGTGTGCGGGTCATCAAGTGGTTCTCTCTTTTGAATACTTAGAATTTTCCCTGCTTACGGAATCGAGGATTCCATTTTTTGGAGAAGAGAAGAAGCCTCCGCGCTGAGATTGGGCAGGATTTCGATGGTTGTTATTTCAGTGTATTCATCAACATATTGATTCCCCGAGACACCATATTTTCCATAGCTATATCTTCGGGGATAACCCATTGCTAAATCAAGTTCGTAATGGAGAACGGTTCCACAAACTTCTTCTGGGTACCATGGTGATTCTGTACAGAGAGTGCTGTCATATGGTGTAATCAACTCGATATTCAGTGTTTTGTTTTCACCTTGATATGCTTCTTCCAAGTTAAATTCTGATTTCTTAGTCTGATAATTTTGCAGATTTGCCAGAGGGTCCAAATTAATAGAAGCGATGGAAACTCCAGTCGATGCGCTTAGCTTTGGATTTTCTTCCGGGATCAAGTTTGACAGTTCGAATCCATCGGTAACAAAATACTTTAAGCTAACTAAAGGATCCGCAAGTTCCAAAACAACCATCGTTGGTTTCAAATCCAAATGATAGTAAACATGCAGTTCTCTACCGGTCTTTAAGCCGTCTTCGTTGAGTTCATACCACGCTTCCCAGATATGCATCGGAGGAACCTTATCGAAAAAGTCTGAGGGAAAATCGTAAACAGATTCTTCTGGGTTGTCTACGCTAAATTGGTAAACGTAGTTCTCAATTTTTCTGGTGATATGGAACCAGCCTGGTTTTGAGAAAGTGTTGAGATATTCTTCCTGTAAAGCCTTTAAGTGTGGCTTAAGGGTTATAAAAGTTGCATTATCCAAATCATACTCTTCCATCCAATCGGTTAATGTCGGTTCATTTATCACACGTTGGGTGGCGGCTGAGTCGGGGTTTTGCGAATCATCAACATTAATTGTCGCTTGACAGCCAAGAAGGAAAACCATGCTGCAAAGAACGATTAATGCAAAGGGTTTCAGATAACTCATAAATTCTCCAATTTGTGGACAGTTTTTTCATTAATGACCCTTGTTTGATTAAGGAAGTTGCGACTTCCATTGCTTTCTCAATTAGTTGTAACTTCTGGCAATGGTTATTGGTAGCCAGTTGATCGATCCCGTATGGTTGAACTCATGGTAGACTTCACTCGTGTTAATTGCAGATGAACCTGCCGATCAAGAGTACCAGGCGATATGTTTGCCTTTGGAATACGAGCTACTTGAATAAGCCGGCCAAGCGCCAGTTTGCCCGGAGGAAATTACTGTTTCGCTGCCATTTGCATAACGGCACTTTTCTGTGCACCAAATGTTGGATCCACCAATTACGTTTATTGATACAGCAGGACTTTCAATGCTGCTCTTGCCCGAACAATAAACATTATCAGCGCCACGGGAGTTTGTGGAAGTGGCAACCGCAGTTGATGTTCCCACATAATTTGGATAGCTTGAAGTCCCAAAGAGAAAATTCTCAGAGGTTTTTTCTGTTTGTAAAACTTCGCTGATTTCATCCAGTGTATTTTTCCAATCCCGCTCAACAGCATCAGGCATTACTTGCCCCGAGAGCGCAGCAATATTTTGGTACTGAAGCCAAAGCTGCTGCTCTCCAGATGCTAAAACTGCTATGGTTTTTCCTTCCAGAATATTCCCGGTCAAAACATCGAAGGAAGTTGCTTGTTTAAAAGCAATCACAGGCCCAGAGAACTGTTCGAAATCAGTTGCTTGCATATTGAATCTGATCTCAACATTCAACGTATTGTTGTAATATTGAACTTTTATGCTTTCGATCTTGTCCATGAAATTTTGGGTTTGCTTAATCATCTGGCTTACCTGACTTTGAGCAATCGAATATTCTGCACTTAAATCGTCTGGTAATGCCTGGGAGTCTGATTTCACACCGCGTTTGAGCAAGGTCAGGTTTCCACCTTGTGTATCCATGCTACCAGCGCTTATCTGGACAAGTTGTCCCTTCTCATCAGTTATCCTGTTAAAACTTGCTCCTCCGAGAAGCCCATCATCGTTAAGCAGTAAAACCCAAGATTCGTGAGTACTTACTTTTGGTGTAAGCCCTTCATAAATTGTTCCTGGATTGTTTTCTGCAAATGGGTTATTTCTTTCAACGAGACTGTAAAACCAGCCCGATTTACGAACATAGTTTTCGTTTATGCTTTCTAACCCGCGCAAGGTGAGTAAGAGAGAGTCAACGGTTACTTCGTCCGGACCATTGATTATCTGTTGTATTGATTCGGGAGTACCAAAGGCTTGTGCTTTTACTTGATGATTTGATACGGGATACGAAGCTGTGAGCAACAATAGGATTCCAATTGCGAGAGTGATCCGGGTAAATTTACTGTTTGTCATGGCCCCTCCTTGTGAATATATATGATCAAATTCAAATTTGAAAGTCGCAACCAATAGTATAATACCAGAAAAATTAACCACTGTCAAACATCACTAATTTAAATTTCAATTATTGAAAATTATTTAACGTGATTTAAACTGCCTTGTTAAGTATTATTCAGGGTTATTCTTATGCGAAGATATGGTATAGTACAATAAAAGATTAGAATCAAACATAACAATTTTTCGCCTTTATAGAACAAAAAAGCCGGATTCTTCGATTGAATACGGCTTTTTGTTACGCTTAGATTAGTTTTGTTACGCTTAACTCTTAACCATTTCCCCCTGGCCAGTCGTCGCCGACATAGCAGCACAAGACAAGGTCTTTGGCAGCTTTGAGCTCATCACAGCGCCGAACAGGGGTGTTGTGTGGTGCATCATGCAAAAGCTCGGGATTCGTGCGGGCTTCTGCGGCGATTTTGAGCATGGCGTCCACGAAACGATCCAGCGTTTCCCTGGTTTCGGTTTCCGTCGGCTCGATCATCAGGGCTTCCTTGACAATCAAGGGGAAGTAATTTGTGGGTGGGTGGAAGTCGTAGTCCATCAAGCGCTTGGCAATATCCAGGGCGTGAATATCCGGCACGTCCTTCCAATAGCCCTCGAGAACAAATTCATGCATGCAGGGGCGGTCATAGGGCAGGGTGTAAGTGCCTTTCAGTTTCTCCTGCATGTAGTTGGCATTCAGGACCGCTTTTTCAGCCACATCACGCAGCCCTTCCTGCCCCAGCATGGCAATATAGGTAAAGGCACGAACGTGCATACCAAAATGGCCATTGAACGACTTTATCCGTCCGATGCTGTGCTGGGGATGAATAAAACCATAGAGCGGGGCGTTTTCTTCGTCGCCTTCCTCAACGATGCCAACAACTGGATCTGGCAAATAATCGACCAGATGCTGCGCGACCGCGACCGGACCGGAGCCTGGGCCACCGCCGCCATGTGGGGTTGAAAAGGTTTTGTGAAGGTTGAAATGCAGAATGTCGATGCCGACGTCCCCAGGGCGGAAGATGCCCAGCAGGGCGTTCATGTTGGCGCCGTCACCATAAACCAGACCGCCAGCTTCGTGCACTATCTTGACCACTTCACAGACATTCTCGTCAAATAAACCAAGCGTGTTGGGGTT
>JBBAES010000001.1:0-36189 GCA_041655815.1 Anaerolineaceae bacterium | reverse complement strand
ACTTTGTCCGTATCAATATGTTCATATCCAGCCAGAGGCAACATGATGCCGGGCGCGATGGCGTTAACAGTAATATTCGGCGCTAACTCGAGTGCGAACATGCGGGTCATCTCGCAAAGAGCCTTTTTCGTAAGGCGGTAGGCAAAGTGGTCGGTAGCTGTACGAAAGATGTTGGCATCACAGATATTAACGATTTTTCCAGGGTAATCCACAGGAAGTTGTTTTGCAAAAGCTTTGATTAGCCACCATGGAGCAAACAGGTTCACGTTGAAAGAGGTTCGGAGCGTTTCGAGGTTGGTGTTAAGACCATTGCCTCTTTTGTAATTACCGGCATTATTGATCAAAATATCGATCGTGCCCATTCGGTCGTTTATATCCGCCACCAATTGATCGACTTTTGAAAAATCTGACAGATCGAACTGAAAAACCTCTGCTTCAACACCATAATTGAGCGTCTCTTGTCTGATTTGAAAGGCACTGTCTTTTGACCTATTGAAATGGATGCCTACGTTGCAACCTTGTTGTGCCAGGGCGAGAACAATCGCCTTACCAAGACGGATACCACCGCCTGTGATTAATGCCGTTTTGCCTTTTAATTCCATCTTTTCCCTTGCTGTCTTTTCTACCTCATCAGTAACTGTTGTAGTTGATGGTAAAATTTTATCATCTTAAAAACACTTAAAGAGACTTCACAGATGCTCTCTTTTAACAAACAAATAGCATATTAAAACATTCCGGAAAGTGGTGAACGATGAACAATTCGAAGTCAGTCAAAGCGCTTGGTCAGCCAATCTGGTACGACAATATCGAACGAGAGATGTTGCGCGACGGCCGTATGAAAAAAATGATCAAGGAAGGGCAGATCTATGGTGTCACATCTAACCCGAGCATCTTTGAAGCGGCTTTGAAGAACAGCACAGCCTATAACGATCTGCTACAGGCAATGGCCTGGTCTGGAATGAACCGCGAGCAGATTTATACAGAACTGGTAAAAGGGGATATCCAAAAGGCGGCAGACCTCTTTCTGCCAGTTTATGAGGACAATCAAGGACAGGACGGCTTTGTAAGCGTCGAGATCAACCCTTTTTATGCCTATGACGCCAAACGATCCATCGAGGAAGGTCGCGCCCTTTGGAGTGAAATTGATCGGAAGAACCTGATGATCAAGGTTCCTGCCACAATAGAAGGGTTGGAAGTAATAACCCAGCTGATTGCTGAAGGCATAAATGTCAACACGACACTAATTTTTTCACTTGAACGCTATGAGCAAGTCATTGACGCCTACTTGAGCGGACTGGAACAACGTCTGGCCTGTAATGAACGAATCGATACAATTGCAGGTGTGGCCTCTTTCTTTGTCTCCCGAATTGACGTTGCGGTGGACCAGCTTTTGGACGCTGTGATCGCTTCAACAGCAACCATGGCCCTGCCAGCAAAGCAGACCAAAGGCAAAATCGCCATTGCCAGCGCCCGGCTCGCCTACCAGGTTTATCTGCGGGCTTTTTCCGGTTTACGTTTTGAGAAGTTGAAAGAACAGGGCGCACACCCACAAAAGCCTTTATGGGCATCAACCGGTACAAAAAACCCGGATTATCCGGATACCCTCTACGTGGATAACCTGATTGGGGTTGGCACGGTTAATACCCTTCCACAAAAAACGCTTGATGCCTTTCTTGAGCGGGGCAGCGTGAGTCTGTCGATCGGCGAAAATCTTGATCAAGCTCTTTCGGATTTTGAGTTGCTAAAGAAAATGGAGATCGACCTCTCAGCTGTCACACAACAATTGGAAGACGAAGGGGTCGAGAAGTTTAAGCAAGCACACGCTTCACTGCTTGAAATTATCGAGAAAAGACGTGTCAATTTCAAGCATGGGTTGAACGGGCTGGCAGGTCAGGTTGAAACCGCGCTAAAGCAAGCCACCGGTGATGGAGCAGTGCAGCGCCTGTATGCGCATGACCCCACCTTGTGGACATATGATGAAAGCGGATTCGATGAAATCCGCAACCGTCTGGGTTGGCTTGATTTGCCTTCCAAGCAAATCAGTCTGATTCCGGAACTGGAAGCGTTTCGCGACGAAGTACTTGCTGATGGCTTTACTGACGCCTTTGTTTTGGGTATGGGCGGCTCTTCGCTCGCTCCCGAGGTGATCAGCCAGACTATCGCCACTTCAGTAGAACCTGGAAAAGGTCTCAACTTGCAAATAATTGACACGACCAACCCAGAGGAGATCTTATTCCGTTGCGCGGGAGTTGATTTGACCGAGACTCTCTTTATCGTATCAAGCAAAAGCGGTGGCACCAGCGAGACTCTCTCTGCCATGAAATACTTTTGGTCCGAACTGGAAAAACTGGGAGTAAAACAACCGGGCAGGCACTTTGTAGCCGTGACAGACCCCGACACTTCTTTGCAGCATTTGGCTGTATCGAAAGGATTTCGAAAAATTTTCAACGCGCGTCCGGATGTCGGTGGTCGCTATTCGGTTTTCACCAGGTTCGGGTTGGTGCCAGCCGCGCTGATGGGCATCGATTTAAATCGATTTTTAAGCATGGCAGTTGAAAGCGAAAATCAGGGTCACGAAGATGTTGCTCCGTACGCCAATCCCAATCTCCTTTTGGGGTTGGTGATCGGTGAAGCTGCCAAGGCGGGCAAAGATAAATTGACTTTTATCGCCGAGAGCTACGCGGCCCATCTGGTCCCCTGGCTGGAGCAATTAATTGCTGAGAGCAGTGGTAAGGAAGGCAAAGGAATTCTTCCGGTTGAGGGTGAGCCACCTTACGCCACTTTGGAGTACCCTCCTGACAGACTCTTTGTTCATCTTTCGGTAAACGGTGAAAGAGGTGAACTGGTTTCATCTCTTAAGGATCGAGGTCATGCTGCAATTGAAATCGCGATCAGAGATCCATATCAAATCGCCAAAGAATTTTACCGCTGGGAATATGCCACTGCCATTGCATCTGCGCTGCTGAGGGTAAACGCTTTTGACCAGCCCAATGTTCAGCTCAGTAAAACGATCACCAAAAAACGGATCAGCGAATACCATGAAAAAGGTCAGCTGGATGATGGCGTGCCAATTTTGGAAAATGAATGTCTTAAAGTTTTTGGAGAACCTGTTCCTGGGTTAGACCAGTCTTGCTGTTTGAGCGATGTATTGGCTGCCTATGGTAGTCTGGTTGAGGAAAATGGATATATTGCTTTGAACGCCTTCATGCCTCGGCTCAACGAATACGAAGCATTTTTCCAATCCCTGCGAACAAAACTGCTCCATCAATTCAATAAAGCAACCACGGTCGGTTTTGGGCCGCGCTTTTTACACTCCACCGGACAATTACATAAGGGTGGGTTGCCGGGAGGGCTTTTTATCACCTTCACCAAAGACAGCCTTATAGACTTCGAGATTCCTGGTGAAAGGATGAGTTTTGCTACGTTGCAGCGTGCCCAGGCGTTGGGTGATATTGACGCGTTGAAACAAAAAGGGAAAAGGGTAGTTCACATCCATTTGAAGTAGACTGGTAGCTGACATGAAGTTTTTAGGAATAGACCATGGTAATGCCAGAATCGGTGTCGCAGTGAGCGACCCGACTGGTTTGCTGGCGAGGCCTTTACAGATTGTGAAACACATCTCTCGTCCAGTCGATGCTTTTAATGTTTCCCGGATCGCGGAGGGAGAAGGCTGCCAGGTGATTGTAGTTGGACTGCCTCTGGACGCTGATGGCGGTGTTGGTCCTCGGGCAAGGTCTGTAAACCGCTTTATCGAAGAACTTCGCAATCAGACAGGTTTGTCGGTCATCCCTTGGGATGAATCCTATTCTACCCAACAGGCGCGGCAAGCTTCGATCGATCGGGGTGAGGGAAGACACAAACGGAAAAGTGCGATGGACGATCAGGCTGCGGCAATCATTCTGCAAAATTACCTTGATAATCGTTGTCGTGGCGAGAAAGACGGGCAGCTTTGACCGGCAAGCGTAGAAAACCACCTATTCTGCTGATTATCTTCTTTCTGCTGGCACTGACGCTGGTTGTGGGCATGACGTACATCGTATACAGCAATAGTAAGGTTCTTGGTGCGCCCGGGAGCAATGTAAATCTGCTCAACAACCTGCGTTACTCGATTCATCTTTATACAAATCTGGACCGATTGCAACAGCCTGTTGCGTTTCCCGGTCAGAGCGAACGCAAGTTCACAATTACCAACAGCGACAGCGCCAGAGATGTCTGCAGCAAACTGGAACGTGAGCAGTTAGTTTTTTCTGGGAGCGGCACCTGCGATTTTTTGACCTATAAAGGCAAGGATCGAACGCTCAGTCCGGGAACCTATACAATTCAAAGTGGTTTGAACGCCATCCAGGTGGCCATGATCATCGCTGATGGTTCCAATCGAGATTTGCAATTCACAATTTTCGCTGGGTGGCGGCTGGAAGAAATTGCGGTAGTGATCGACCAACTGGGTTTTGAATTTGGAGCAGATCAGTTCCTAAGCTTCGTCTATTCGCCACCTGCAGATATCGAACAAATAGTGGGCTTGACTACCTCAAGGTCATTGGAAGGCTATTTACACCCGGGGATTTACAGCCTTAAACCAACAATAAGGCTTGAGGAATTTGTGCGCGAAGCTGTAATCAGAACCCAATCCGTAATTCAGGAGGCCAGCCAGCTACTCAATAATCAAAGTTCAACCCTGACAAGCGACGAACTGATCAGGTTAGCCTCAATTATTCAGCGGGAAACACTGGACAGTGCTGAAATGCCTGCGATCGCCTCTGTTTTTTATAACCGGCTCGCGATTGATATGAGACTGGAAACCGACCCGACTGTGCAATACGCGCGCGGTTTCGATCCAGCGAGCCAGACCTGGTGGAAATCACCGCTAACTTTCGCCGATTTGGCGGTAGAATCCGACTATAATACCTACCGGGTTCGGGGCATGCCACCGGGACCGATCTGCAACCCGGGGCGAGAGGCAATACTTGCCGCGTTTACGCCGGAACAGACTGAATATTATTTCTTCCGGGCGAAATGCGATGGCAGTCTGACACACAATTTTGCAGTGACTTACGAGGAACACCTGGCAAACGGGTGTGAATAGAGGAGGAATCATGGTCGTATTGGGTATCGATATTGGTGGATCTGCAACCAAAGGGGCCTTGGTAGATGTTGAAACCGGAAAGTTCGCGTCTGAACGTATCCGATTCAAGAACAGCAAAGCCAATAAACCTAGGGAAATTGTTGCCTCGATTAAAAAAATCGCCAAGAAATTGGATTATTCTGGAATTATCGGCGCGGGTTTTCCGGGCATCGTTAAAGATGGCGTAATCGGGACGTCTGTCAACCTGCATAAAGATTGGGTAGGCGCAAACCTTGCGAAAATGATTGAAACCGAGACAGGCAACAAAGCTTTCATTCTCAATGACGCCGACGCTGCCGGCATGGCGGAAATGCGTTTTGGCTCCGAAGAAGCCCGCAGCGCAGCTGTGGTCATGTTCCTGACACTGGGGACGGGGCTTGGGACCGCTTTGTTTGTAGATGGCAATCTGCTTCGAAACACAGAACTGGGGCACATGCTTATTGGCAAACAAACTGCTGAACAATACTCATCAGCGGCAGTCAAGACACGCGAAAAATTAACCTGGAAGCAATGGGCCTTGCGCTTTGACGAATCGTTGAAAGCCTACGAATTTCTGCTCAACCCTGATCTTTTCATTCTGGGTGGCGGCATCAGCGCGCTGTTTGACAAATATTCCAAATATTTCACTATCAAGACCAAAGTCATCCCTGCGAAACTGGAAAATCGGGCTGGCATCATCGGTGCGGCTGTAACAGCGCAGGAAAAATTGGGTTGATAACACTTTTTTATGAACTTTATGCAGGTATTGCCATAATACCTGCTTTTTTACCATGACAGACAAGACTGATCGTAAAAATTCACCTAATCTCCTTTTGATCGTTGGGATACTTGCGGTATCGACCGCTGCCATCCTGATCAAACTGGCCTTGCCGTTTGCCAGCCCTCTCGCTGTGGCTTTTTATCGTCTGTTTTTCTCAGCAATTATCGCTATCCTTGTTCTGGTGATCTCAAACCGAGGTCAGCGGCTGAAATTTAAGCGGGAATGGATAGGTTTGTTGCTGTTGTCTGGTGTCCTCCTGGCCGCTCATTTCGCCCTTTGGACCTGGTCATTGGATCTGGTCTCTGTCAACAGTTCGGTCATTTTCACGACCACTTCGCCCTTGTGGGTGGGATTGCTTTCGCCCTTGATCCTCAAGGAAAAAGTACCAAAACGCTTTTTCTCGGGCGTCCTTTTCGCTTTGGTTGGCGGAATCTTAATTGCGATTCTGGGAAATAGCAATTCAGAAAAGAGCACACTACCGGGTTTATTTACTGCGCTCCTGAGCGCGTGGATGGTGGCTGGATACCTGTTAGTTGGTAGAAAGCTTGCAGACAAAATGTCTACGGAACTTTATGTCAGTGCTGTTTATTCGGTTGCGGCCGTAGTGTTGGGGGTTTTACTTCTGGTGATCGAAACAGGCTACCAAACTTATCCACCCAAAGTCTATCTTTACTTCTTGCTGATGGCACTGATACCACAAACTCTGGGACATACCTCGCTGAACAAGGCTCTGAAACTACTACCGGCCAGAACAGTCTCGTTGGCGCTGCTCTTCGAACCGATTGGCTCGAGTATCCTTGTGATCCTCTTCTTAAAAGAATTGCCGACAGCGGTCGAAATTGCTGGCGGCATACTGATATTGATTGGTTTATTTATCGCGTTAAGCGCTCACTCTAATGAGGCTTGACCGCGTCACCCAGGCGCGCATTGAGCCACTGGGTGTAACGAGCTTTCTCTTCCGCTGATAAGCGGCTGTAAAGTAAGTTCATCTTGCGGATTTTGGTGTTCAAGGCGGATGTCAGTACATCAGGTGCCATTCTCCACTTCCAGTTTCCCGAGGTCGTACCCGGCAGGTTGAACCTGGTAGGTGAGCCCGACCCAAGGAAATCCTGAATAGGTGTGACCGCGTAGCGGGCCACCGATTGCCAGATTGCCCTGATCATGGCTTCCGCGACCTCATCCGGCTGTTCGAAATGCAGATAATCACGGCAAAATTGCTGTTCCAACTCACTGGCGTCATCGTACCAGCCTCGTGCTGTGTTGTTATCGTGAGAGCCTGTGTAAGCAAAGCAGTGAACTGGATAGTGATGGGGAAGAAAGTCGTCTTCGGGGTCTCCTGTGAAACCAAATTGAAGAATCTTCATACCGGGCAGCCCGAAGTCCTCCCGCAACGATTCGACATCTTCAGTGATGACACCCAGGTCTTCGGCAATGATTGGCAGGCTGGGAAAATTTCGTTTTAATTCGTTAAACAATTCAACAGCGGGTCCGGAGATCCATTGTCCTTCAATGGCGGTGGTATTTCCATAAGGAACGTGCCAGGCAGCCGCAAAACCTCTGAAGTGGTCCAGACGGACTATATCCACCAATTCGAGGGTTGCTTCAAGTCGCGAAACCCACCATTCAAAATTCGTGGACAGGTGCACTTCCCAGTTATACAGTGGGTTGCCCCACAGTTGACCGGTAACAGAAAAGTAATCCGGGGGTACGCCAGCAACAAAGGTTGGGTTCAACTGTCCATCGAGTAAAAACAACTGAGGTCTCGCCCAGACATCAGAGCTATCCATCGAGATTACAAAGGGCATGTCGCCGATGATTTGAACCTTTTTTTCTTGCGCGAAGGTTTTGAGGCGCAACCATTGTCTGAAGAAAAGAAACTGGTTGAACTTGTGTTTCCTAATCTTATCGGCGAGCATGGATTTTGCCCCATCGATTGCTTCTGGTTCCCTCGTCTTGAGAGGCGCAGGCCAATCCACCCAGGGGTGCAATTGTTGGATTTCCTTGATTGCCATAAACAGGGCGTAATCTTCAAGCCAGGATTTCTTGTTTTCACAAAATTGTTCAAATTCCACTGCAAGGCTAGGCGTGCTTTTTTTCGTAAAGGCATCGAAGGCTGTGTTCAACAAGTGGGTTTTCCAATCGATTGCCAAACCGTAATCAACTTCTTCAATTGGAAATGAGGGGCGTTCTTTCAGGTCAGCACTGGTAAGCAGCCCGTCTTCCAGAAGCAGAATTGGGCTGACCAAGAAGGGGTTGCCAGCAAAAGCCGAGAAACATTGGTAAGGGGAATCGCCATAACCAGTTGGTCCCAGAGGCAGGATCTGCCACATTTGTGTACCACTTCTGCTCAGGAAATCGACCCAGCGGTACGCTTCAGGTCCAAGATCGCCAATGCCATCGGGCCCGGGCAAGGCAGTAGGGTGGAGCAAAATACCGGATTTTCTATCTGATTGCATAAATAATGTCCTTATTTAAAGTGACTTGTAAATGTCCAGGTAATTCCTGGCAGAAGTTGCCCAGGAGAAGTCAGTTGTCATAGCGTTAGTTTGCATTATTCGCCAGGCATTTTTATCCTGGAAGACATCCAGTGCTAAATTAACAGCCTGGATCAAACCCGCTGTAGTTTTCTGAGAGTAAAGGAAGCCTGTAGCAGTTTGTGGGTCGGCAGAATAATCACGGATTGAGTCCGCAAGACCGCCTGTGGCAGTCGCGACGGGTAAGTTGCCATACCTCATCGCGAACATTTGCGAAAGACCGCAGGGTTCATAAAGTGAGGGCATCAGGAAGATATCACCTGAGGCATAAAGCATGCGGGCGATGACGTCATCATATTTTATAAAAGCGGCAACCCGTTCAGGATGAGCTCTGGCAAGTTGGCGGACCGACGTTTCCAATTCGGGGCTGCCCGTACCCAAAAGCGCGAACTGCCACTGACGGTCAATCAGGCGGGGCAGCGCTTCCAAAATTGCCGGCACTCCTTTTTGCTCTGAGAGACGGGTGACGACGGTCAGAAGCGGAATGGTTTCATCCACATTGAAATTGAGCGCTCGCTGAAAGTCAAGTTTGTTATTGACTCGCTGCGATAAATTTTCTACTGAAAAGTTATATGAAAGAGTCTCATCTTCAGCAGGATCCCAGCGTGACTCGTCGATTCCGTTCAAAATCCCGGATACTTTATCGGAATGTTTTTGGAGGTAAGCTTCCATTCCGCATCCGTATTCTGGTGTGAGAATCTCGCGTGCATAACCGGGTGATACTGTAATGATCCTGTCGGTTGCCGAGATACCCATCGGCAAAGGAGTGAACTTTGCCCAGTCGGGCAAGTCGGCGTCCGCGCTGGCGGTGAAGCCAAGCATGCTCATGGCATCTTGCGACCCCCAACCGTTATACGGCAGATTGTGGATCGAAAGGACGGTTTTTATACCGCTAAAGAAGGGATCATCTTTGTAAGTAGTTGTCAAAGCGTAAACAGCCAGGGCGGTATGCCAGTCATTGGCGTGCAGAATGTCGATGTTCCAGTTCAGATAGCGAAGCGCTTCAAGCAAGGCCAGAGAGAAACTGGCATATTTGAGTCCGTCTAATTGCCAGTCTCCATGATAGACGGGTGAATCGTGATTTATCTCGGGATTGTCGATCAGATAGACAGGCACACCGTCGATATCAGAGATAAACAGCTGACATTCTATAAGGCGGGTGTTAGCGCTGAAGGAAAAATCACCGATCTTTTTCATGGGTGGGTTTTTTGCTTTAACCGCTGCATGAAAAGGCATAATAATACGAATATCGATCTCATTTGGAAAGTTACGAAGCAGAGAGCCAGGCAATGCACCGGCGACATCACCTAAGCCACCAACTTTGGCAAAGGGTGCCGCTTCGGCGGTGGCAAATAGTACCTTAAGTTTTTTGATATCTTCTGTCATTCCTGCCTCTGCTTTATTTGAATCGTTTTTCTGCCATCTCCAGATAATCTTCCGTGACAACATCCGGGTTTTCAATCCCCAGTTGTTTGAAAAGATCCTCGATCAAAGCGGATTTCAGATCAGCATCTTCACGGCTCCAGGTGCGGCTCTTGATTTCAAGGAATTTACCTAATTCGGGTTTTATCAGTGTGTCAAGATTGATAAAGAACTCAGTTCCTTCAAATTCGATTAAATAGCGTAACCGGTCTTTTTCAATCTCAATCGATTTAGCTGGCTTAAAATATTCGGTATAGAAGCGCAAGCTGTGGGTCGCGGGGGCATAATAACGCGTACGCGAAAGCAAAATATTTTGCGCGTTTTGGTTATCTTCATCCATGCGTTCACCAAGCAAAGTCAAGCGGGAACGAACTGTGAGAGTTTCGCCCTTATCATCCAGGAACTCATCTTCGCGATAGCGGAGGCGCCCCCGGTTCTCGTCCTCAAAGCTAAAATAGGTGTCGTATTCGTGGTAATGGCGCTTCCTGAGGATCTTGATCCTGTGGCTGTGTATGGTGTCGATTATGGCACTTCTATCATCGATACGTACCTTAGCCTGAACCTCAAAACTCTCTTCTTCTGCCGCGCCACCAATCGCGATCAGTTTAGAGTAAACCGATTCTTCGCGACCCAACAGGAATTCGTCGATTTTCCCTGCCAAGGTTTGAGCTTCGCCGATCAGCTCCGCTTCGTTAAGCGTGGTCAGCTGCCGGTCCCGCATCAACCACTGTCCATTTACCATCACGTCTGTCACGTCAGTTGATTTGGCAGCATAGATAATCTGCGCGTAGACGGCTTCAGGATCGCGACGGAATCGGGGTTGATTGTGAACAGGGCTCAGGTCCACCAAAATCAGATCGGCACGTTTTCCTGGTTCAAGACTGCCAATGAGGTTATCCATGTGAATTGACTTTGCTCCGATGATGGTTGCCATTGACAAAACTTGTTTAGCTGGAAGTGCAGTGGGGTCTTCGGCCACCGGTTTTGCGATCATACTAGCAAGCCTGATTTCCTCAAAGAAATCGAGGTCATTATTAGAGCCGGTTCCGTCTGTGCCGATCCCAACATTGCAACCAATCTCCATCATCCTGGCAACAGGCGCAAAGCCGGAAGCCAGTTTCAGGTTGGAGGAAGGATTATGGGCGATACCGGCGTTGGCATGCATCAAAGAGCGCATTTCGCCGCGATCGATATGCACACAATGAGCGGCAATCAAACGCGTTTCAAGCATTCCAAATTTTCTGATGTACGGAACCACCGGAATTCCGTGTTCGTTGCGTATAGTTTCTACTTCCTCCGCCGTTTCAGCGACATGGAAATGCACGATGGTGTCGGTCGCTTTAGCCAATTCAACACAAGCAGTAAGAACATCCGGAGTGCAGGTATAAACGGCGTGTGGCGCGATAGCGGGGACGATCAACGGGTGACCTTTCCATTTATCGATCAGATCGCGGCAGCGGTCGAGCGCTTCCTCGTAAGAGGCAGCGTCGGGAGTAGGGAATTTCATAACAGTCTGACCTACAACCGCACGCATCCCTGCTTCAGCAGTTGCCTCAGCGACGTCGTCTTCAAAATAGTACATGTCGTTGAAGGTAGTAACGCCGGACCGAATCAGTTCGGCGCAGGCAAGTTTGGTGCCCAGGCGAACAAATTCAGGTGAGACAAATTCTCTCTCGACCGGCATCATGTAACCCATCAGCCAGACATCAAGGCGCAAATCGTCCGATAACCCGCGTAGCAGCGTCATAGGGACGTGGGTGTGAGTGTTGACCAGACCGGGCATCAGGACTTTGCCGCCACAATCGATGACCTCCGCGGCTTGATATTTTTCAAGCATGGAGGTTTGCCTACCGGCTTCAACAATTTGATCACCCAGAATGGCGACAGCCCCCGGTTCATGGATTCGGTACGCTGAATCCATTGTCAAAACTAACGCGTTTGTCAGTAATACATCAACAGTTTTCATCACGATCCTTTCATCTCTTTCAACCTGGTACGGATTTGGTCGAGGGCAACGTTCAGAGCCCAATGACCCGCGTCCCCGGGAGGGCCGCTGTAGATACGTTGATATTCAGATAAGTTTTGCTTGTCCAATAAGGCAACATAAAGACCCATCTGCTCACCTTTGGGGGTCAGCATTACGCCAAGGACAAAATCGGCTTGCTTTTTATCACGATATTCATATATGAGTGTCTTAAATGTTTCATGCGTGATATCAACATCCAGCAATTGACCAGATAATGATTCAGATGAGAGGTGCTCTGATAAGGCCTGATAAATGCACCCGCCTGTTCCGATTTCAAGAACACTTAAGAAGAGGTTTCGCCTGAGCAGTTCAGCTGCTACAACGGATTGAATCGTATCCTCATTTTCTCCATAGATGTAGTCTTTCAGTCTCTCGCGAATATCATTGATAACCGGTTCCATCATCTGTTGAGCTTCCTCGGTCGACCGGGCTTTTGCTGTCACTCTCACATCAGTCTGCCCTGGATGCGCAAGCAAACCTACGGTAGGGTTACTCAGCGTACCCAACTCTCCAATTATTTCGTCGATACTGGATTCTCCTAAGGAAACGGTGTGAATCACCCAGGGCAGGATGATTTCATCTTTTAGGCCGTAGCGGTTTTTCAGGTAATCGATCACGTGGGTATTCATGATATGTTCCATCTCACGTGGAACCCCAGGCAGCGAGATCAGAGTCTTAACGCCGAGTTCAACTGTGAAAGCAGGCGCGGTACCGACTTCATTGGTTATCGCGATTGCGTTCGCAGGTAAATAAGCCTGACGTTTATTGTTCTCAGTGGGTGTGCGGTTGTAATATTTGAAACGTTCGAGAGTCTGCCCCCAAAGTTCTTCTTTAAAAATCAAATCAACATTGAAGGTATTGGCGACCGCTTGCCGGGTCATGTCATCGACTGTGGGCCCAAGCCCTCCGGTTGTGATCACAATATCAGCACGCATTAACGCCTCTTGCAATGTAGCGGTAATGCGATTGATATTATCGCCAACAGTAGCGAGTCTGTAGAGGTCGACTCCAATATCGCGTAGAGCGCGGGCAATATAACGAGAGTTTGTGTCTTGAATTTCACCTAAGAGTAATTCAGTGCCTATGGTAACAATTTCTGCAACAGCCATTTGGTTCCTTTGTGGAGAATTTCCCAACAAAAATTTGAGATAATTAGTTTATTTTATCTTAAAACTTGTTATCTTTGGTTGTTTTGTATTTAGAGGGTGCTGGTTCAACAAGGTTATACTATTAATATGAGCACAAATTCCGGTTATCGCAAGAAATTTGGAGCCTGGGGTGAAGATCAGGGCTTGAATTTCCTTTTGAAAAAGGGCTACATTCTGCGCGTGAAGAATTACCACACTCGCTTTGGCGAGATCGATCTGATCATGTCTTCGGGTGACCGTCTGGTCGCGGTCGAGGTCAAAACACGTAAGTCAAACGCTTACGGGATCGCTGAATACAGCATCACACGCAAAAAATTCCAGTCTATGCAAGCAGCTATGCTTGTCTACCTGGAGAGCTTGGATAAGCCAGTTTCTGACTGGCAGGTTGATGTTCTGG
This sequence comes from Anaerolineaceae bacterium, assembly GCA_041655815.1. Taxonomy (GTDB): domain Bacteria; phylum Chloroflexota; class Anaerolineae; order Anaerolineales; family Anaerolineaceae; genus Mesolinea. The sequence goes on along the minus strand of JBBAES010000001.1, from coordinate 22,780 downwards.
TCATTGAAACAAACCTCAACGGTAACCCTGAAATTATTCACTACGAAAATGTATATCTGGACTATCTCAATGAGTGAAACAAAGCCGAGATTAATCATGCTGGTTGGTCCTACTGCCTCAGGTAAAACCGGCCTGGCAATTCAACTGGCAAAAGCGCTTGACACTGAGATCATCTCCGCAGATTCCAGGTATCTTTACAGACAACTTACTATCGGTACTGCCAAACCCACAGAACACGAGCTTTCGCAGGTTCGCCATCACCTGATCAATAAGGCTGATTTAGATCAGCCCTGGAGCATCGGTGAATACAAGACAGAAGCGGAAAAACTTATACACAATTTAAACCGGCAAGGGAAGATCCCCATAGTCACCGGTGGAACCGGCCAATATATCCGCGCGCTCAGACAAAACTGGCAGATCCCCGAGCTTGAGGCAGACCACAGGATGAGGACGGCCCTGGAGAACATCGGGGAAGAGATCGGCTTCGAAAAACTTCATCAAAATCTGGAGGTTTTGGACCCTGAAGCTGCTGGCTTTATCGATTACCGCAATCATCGTCGCACGATAAGGGCACTCGAGGTGATTTTCAGTAGTGGAGTTCGGTTTTCTCAGGCTCGATCAAAAGAGGAATCGCCCTACGAGATTCTGATATTCGGCTTGGAGTGGGAGCGAGAGGAGTTATACCAGCGAATTGATGTCAGGATCGAACAGATGCTGAACGAAGGCTTTCTGGATGAAGTCCGCGAGCTAATTAATCATGGTTACAAAGGCGAGCTGCTAAAAATACGTGTAATTGGTTATAGCGAGCTTATCGCCTATCTGGACAATGAAATCAGCCTTGAAGAAGCCATCATGCTGATTAAGCGAAACACCCGAAAATACGTCCGCCGTCAGGCTAACTGGTTTAAGCCGACTGATTCGGAAATCCATTGGCTAAATGCAAAAGATCCAGCAATTTTAGAAAAAATGCTGGATCTGGTGTCTGCTAAATTTTGTTCAACTATTCCATGATGAAAGCCGGGATACCCTGGTTCTTCTCATAAGGAGTCGGGAAGAGCTCTTCAAACTCCTCTTTTGAAAGGGTTTCGACTTCCAAAAGCTTTTCAGCTATCTCGATCATCTTTTCTTTGTATTTAACCAAGATCTCTTTCGCAGTGGTATACGAAGAATCAACTAAATTATGCACTTCTTCGTCGATCGTCTGAGCCACACGTTCAGAATAATCCCGTTGTTCAGAAATTTCACGACCGAGGAAAACAAGCTCTTCTTTCTGACCGTAGACCATAGGCCCAAGTTTCTCACTCATTCCTAATCTGGTGACCATGCGTCGGGCTAATTTGGTGACTCTGTCGAGGTCGTTAGAAGCGCCTGAGGTGATGTCGTTGAACATAATCTCTTCTGCCGCCCGTCCACCAAGCATCGTCGCCAATTGGGCAGTCAGCATCTTCTTGGATTCAAGATACTGGTCGTCCACCGGCAGGGAGAGGGTGAAACCCCCGGCCATACCTCGCGAAATGATAGATACTTTTTGAACGGGGTTTGCTTCTGGCAAAACACTGGTAACAATTGCGTGCCCTACCTCGTGATAGGCGACAATCTTCTTTTCTCTCGGGTTCATCAACTTGCTTTTTCGTTCCGGGCCAGCGATGACACGCTCAATGGATTCCTCAAACTCGTCCCGTGTGATGACCTTCTTGTTTCGACGGGCAGCAAGGATCGCGGCTTCGTTGACCAGATTTTCCAGATCAGCACCGACAAAGCCAGGAGTTGAACGGGCGATTTCACCCAAGTCTACGCTTGAGTCGATTGGTTTCCCACGGCTGTGAACCTTTAGGATAGCTTCACGACCATTCTTGTCAGGTCTGTCCAACATCACGCGCCGGTCAAAGCGACCTGGGCGCAAGAGGGCAGGATCAAGAATGTCCGGTCGGTTAGTTGCCGCAATCACAATCACATTGGTGTCGGTTCCAAAACCATCCATTTCAACCAGAAGCTGGTTGAGGGTCTGTTCGCGCTCGTCATGACTTCCGCCAAGACCAGCACCACGGTGACGACCAACAGCATCAATTTCGTCAACAAAGACGATACAGGGCGAATGTTTTTTGGCTTCGTCAAACAGGTCTCTGACCCGGCTGGCACCAACGCCCACAAACATTTCAACAAATTCAGAACCAGAAATTGAGAAAAAAGGCACGCCGGCTTCTCCGGAGACTGCCTTTGCCATCAAGGTCTTGCCTGTGCCGGGTGAGCCCACCAGCAATACACCTTTGGGGATACGGGCGCCCAACGCGATAAACTTCTGTGGTTCCTGCAGGAATTCGACAACCTCCTGCAGCTCTTCTTTTGCCTCATCCACACCGGCAACATCCGCAAAAGTTACGGTTGAGTGTTCGCCAGTGATCATTTTTGCACGGGATTTGCCAAAGGACATGGCCGCGTTGTTTGAGCCCTGTGCCTGTCTGATAAAGAAAAAGAACAGAGCTGCCATCAGAATGAAAGGCAAGAAGTTAATTAGAAGGGTGACCGCGTTAGCCCAGAATCCGGGCAGGACCACCTCAATTTTGAGGTTCGGGTCGCGCAATTTCTCTGGAGAGACACCAAGCTGGACTAATTGTTCAATTAAACCAGTGTTAGGATCCTTGGCAGTGGTTGTTGCCGCCCGATTGGTAAGATCCCGATAGGTGATATAGACGTCGTTTTCTTTAATTTCAATTTTCCCGACGAGGTCTGCTTCTATATCGGCAGCCAGCTGGTTAATCGGAATGGGTTGCGTGCCGAAGGCTTGTTCCTGGACGCCATAAAAAACCATCGCGACGATAGAAAACAGCAGTAACGCCGAGATGAAAAATGATTGGTTACGAGATTTCAATTCTTCCTCCGTTTAAGGGCATAGTTGCCCAGCTAATGATTATACCAACAAGCAGGTTTGAGTTTTTGAATGAATAGGGAAGAAAACTTATTTCTGATAGATCTCTAACATCACCCCAAGGGGCCAACCTCATGGCAATGACCGCAGCCGACATTTGGATCTCTGACAGGGGCGTGAATCTTCGAGCACCAGGCTTTCACCTTCATCTTTTTTTTGAATAGAAAACCGCCGACCGAAACTGAATAAACCAGATTTTGGCAGGAGTTGTTGCGCAAATAATCAGGAACAGGGCAGCCAGAACAGAGCTCTGACGACCAGGCTTTTATATCTTCCGGGTTGGTAAGCGCCCGGCACTCCTCAAAATTCCGGCCACGATAATAGTCGCCATAAAAGAATTTGCATTCGCGGCCGTCTGGAATCCTCATTCACGTCCTGCCATCTTAAACTCGGGTAACATAATCTCCGCTGCGGGTATCGACCCGGATGGTGTCACCTTCATTCACAAAAGCTGGAACCTGAACCTTCAGGCCCGTATCGGTAACAACATGTTTGGTCAAACCAGTTGCTGTATTGCCCCGGGCGGATGGCTCTGCTGTGACTACTTCGAGATCAACAGTAGTTGGAAGCTCAATGTCCAGAGGTTCGGAACCGAAATAGGTCAGCTTGACTTCCATGTTTTCCTTGAAAAAGCTCTCATAGTCAGCTACCAGATCGGCGGGTACAGCGGGCTGTTCGAAGGTATCCATATCCATAAAGTAAAAGAAATTATCATCCCGGTAGAGATACTGAACGTTGTGATAGTCCAGACGAACATCCTGAACGCGATCACTTGAGATGAAGGTCATTTCCAGGGTAGTTCCTTTGCGTAAATCGCGAGCTTTAATCCTGATGGTGGCGCTGCCGCGACCTGGTTTGTTGTGCGCATACTCGAGTACTTTGTAAAGACTGTTATCCAGCTCGAATGTAACGCCTTTTCTTAACTCATTGACGTCAATCATATAAATCCTCTTTCATACTTGAAACTAAACGCGCAAATTATAGCGCATGTCCCGACGCTTTACAATCATTTCTCATGATCCGACCACAATCACCACAACTGGTTCGAAACCATGGGATCGTAACCCTGCACTTGCACTTTCCGTTCGTTAAATTCCGATGGTTATGTGAGCAAATCGACATTATTTCGTGATAGCGATGCTCCTTACAGGTGTTTCTATTTTTGTTATACTGCAACTTGGTACCTGAATTTGTAACCCAAATCTGCTTTTTAGGTTATAACAACAGTGTTGTCATAAAATATTAATTGGAGGCCTTATGGTCGAAATTATTGATGTTAATAGCAAAACCCTGGAAAAAGAATTCGTGAATTTTCAGTATGATTTATATGAGGGTTGCCCACAATTCGTTCCGCCATTCAGATCCGACATCTTTTTGATGATGAATAAAAAGAAACATCCTTTCTATGATCACTCCGATTCGGACTTCTTTTTGGCAAAACGAAATGGAAAAGTAGTCGGCAAAATCGCGGCACTGGAAAACAAACCGTTTAACCAGTTCCATAACTACCATGACAGCGAGTTTTACCTGTTCGATTGCATTGATGACCAGGAAGTTGCCAATGCGTTATTTGACAAGGTCAGCGAATGGTCAAAGGCGAGAGGACTGAACCGCATAGTCGGGCCTAAAGGGTATGGACCGCTGGATGGTTACGGCATTCAGGTGGAGGGATTTGAACACCGCCAGATGATGAATATGATGAATTACAACTATTCCTATTATCAGAAGCTGGTTGAAGATTATGGTTTTACAAAAGAAGTTGATTTTGTTTCCAGTTTCTTAGCCCCGCAATCGTTCGAATTGCCTGATAAAGTAAAAAAAGCAGTTGAAATCGCTAAGAAGCGGGGGCGACTGAGGGTGATGAACTTTCGCAACAAAAAACACATAATTGAGTGGAAATACAAAATAAAGGATGCATATAACCGCGCCTTTGTCCAAAACTGGGAGTATTACCCTCTGTCGGACCGAGAGCTGGACTACGCACTTGATAACGCTATCCAGGTAATTATTCCGGAATTGCTCCAAATTATCCTCAACGAGGAAGATGACATCGTAGGTTTCGTCTTATCGTTCCCAGATGTTTCCGCGGCAATGCAAAAAAACAAGGGCAGGCTCGGGCCAATAGGTATCATTCGCCTTCTAAGAGAACTTAAAACCACGCAATGGCTGGATTTTAACGGAATCGGGATTTTGCCAGAATATCAAGGCATGGGCGGGAACGCGCTGATCATGGAGGCATTATTGAATGCGGCGAAAGCCAACCCGCGTTTCATATATTCAGAACTGACTCAAGTAGCCGAAACTGCTGTTCAAATGCGCAGGGACCTCGAAAACCTGGGCGTAAAATATTATAAGAATCACCGGGTGTATGGCAAGAAACTTGAATGAAAAGAGCGGGTGATGGGATTCGAACCCACGAATGTTAGCTTGGGAAGCTAATGCCTTACCACTTGGCAACACCCGCGTGAGGTTACTATTTTACACCGATTTTAATTTTCAGGCAGAAAGATATGACCAGAAATACAGCCAAAGAAGCCGAACAGTTCGTCAAAAGCAGGAAAAATTCTTTCATCGCAGCCTTTCAGGGTCTTGGATTCATTTTTAAGACCCAGAAGAACGCCTGGATCCACCTCACTGCGACGATACTTGCAATCGCGGTCAGCGCATTCCTGCAAATAACCTTAACCGAATGGATCGCGATCCTGCTTGTGATCGGCTTGGTCTGGATGGCAGAGTTTCTCAATACAGCTTTTGAAGTTATTGTTGACCTGGTCAGTCCGGAAATCCACCCTTTGGCAAAAATTGGCAAAGACGTAGGAGCTGCCTCTGTTTTGATTGCGGCAATCTTGTCTGTCATAATCGGCCTTTTGGTGCTCGGACCCGCAGTTATAGAAAAGATTAATAGTTTTGGATAGGCTTTGACGTTGTAAATTAAAACTTATGTCTGTATACTTTACTTACAAATTCTGAAGATATTATTGGAGGAGTAAATATGTTTGAAGAACCAATTAACGTGACTGACGCCGCTTTTGAGAAGACTGTCTTAGAAAACCAGCTTCCTGTAATTGTAGATTTCTGGGCTCCCTGGTGCGGACCTTGCCGCATGGTTGCCCCGATCCTCGACAAAATTGCCAAAGAATATGCAGGGAAATTAATTGTTGCAAAAGTCAACACAGACGAAAACCAGGAATGGGCAGGTAAGTTTGGTGTCCAGGGTATTCCGACCATGCTCATGCTAAAAGACGGTAAGATCATTCACCGTCAGGTTGGTGCTCTACCTGAACCGATGCTGAAAGATACCATTGATCAATTTCTTGCAGTTGCCATGGAAGAATAAATAACAAGCGCATTTAAATAGAGCCGCGGTATCTTCGCGGCTCTATTTTCTTACAATAGATTTTCTCTAATCTTTACTCGTGAAGGTTTGTTTTCGAACGATATCAGCACCGAGCAATTGCAACTTTTCTTCGATTCTTTCGTAGCCACGGTCAATTTGTGCCACGTTGCGTATAGTCGACTCGCCTTTAGCTGAAAGGGCAGCCAAAACCAGGGCGATACCAGCTCGTATATCCGGACTATCAAGCTTTTCAGCGTTGAGTTGGGTGGGTCCATTGACAATGCAGCGATGGGGGTCACACAGAATAATTTGCGCGCCCATGGAGACGAGTTTGTCGATAAAGAACATGCGGCTGGGATACATCCAATCGTGAAAAAGGATCGTGCCTTTTGCCTGAGTGGCGATCACGATGGCGATACTCATTAAATCGGTCGGAAAAGCCGGCCAGGGCATCACGCTGATTTCGGGAATGGCATTGCCCAGATCTGGCTCAATGACTAATTTTTGGTTAGAAGGGATCAAGATATCATCCCCTTCGAAAATTATTTCAACACCGAGACGTTTCAACACCAGCTGGATCATCCGCAGGTACTCGATGCCGGCATTTTTAATCCGGATTTCTCCACCAGTCACAACCGTAGCGCCAACAAAACTAATCACTTCCAGATAATCAGGCCCGATGGAGAATTCTGTGCCATGCAGTTTTTCAACTCCTTCAATGCTCAATACATTCGAGCCGATGTTGTCGATCCTGGCGCCCATTTTGTTCAACAATTGGCAGAGCTGCTGAATGTGGGGTTCGGAGGCCGCATTGTGGATATGAGTCGTTCCTTTTGCCAGCACAGCTGCCATGATAGTGTTCTCTGTGGCTGTGACACTGGCTTCATCAAGCAGAATATCCGCGCCAACCAGGCCTCGCGTGGAGAACTTGAAATAGTCTTCATACTTAAATTGAGCACCGAGTTTTTGTAAGGCGAGAATGTGGGTGTCAACCCGTCTGCGTCCGATCACATCACCACCAGGGGGAGGTAACTCCAGGACACCAAAACGTGCGAGCATCGGGCCAGCAAGCAGAATCGATGCCCGGATTTGACGGCAAAGATCCGGGTCGAGATCACCAGGTGTGATATTTTTGGCTTTGAACGTCCAGGTGGAAGTCAAGGCATCTTTCGTAATCTCTACACCCAGGCTCTGCATTAATTTCGCCATCGTCCGGGTGTCCTCGATATCTGGCATATTATGCAGCGTTATCGGCTCGTCAGTCAAAAGACAAGCTGCCATCATCGGAAGCGCAGCATTCTTATTTCCAGACGGCTGCATAGTTCCACGAAGAGGCATCCCCCCGTTAATGATGAATTTGTCCATTTATTCCTCCTAAATGGTCGTTTAAGCTGAGATCGGCCCGGAGGCGGGAACTTCCGGTCCGACGTTGTTCTCATATTTTTTAAAATTTTCGGTAAATTTTTGAGCCAGCGCTTTAGCTTCATCCTCGTATTGCTGTCTGTCTTCCCAGGAAAGTTCTGGGTTGAGCACTTCATTTGGAACGTCAGCGACGTTATCAGGAATAGCAATGTTGAAGATAGGGTGGATATGAGTGGGCGAGCCGTCCAGTTGTCCAGACAAAACAGCACTGATCATTGCGCGGGTCAATGGAAGTGCAATGCGTTCTCCAACCCCAAAACCGCCTCCAGACCAGCCGGTATTCAGTAGCCAAACGCGTGTTCCGTGTTCTTCCAGCCTCTCGGCCAGCATCTTTGCGTAAACGGTAGGTTTCAGGGGCAGGAAAGGCGCGCCGAAACACGTGGAAAAGGTGGCCTGGGGTTTATCGCCTAAGCCCCGTTCCGTGCCGGCGAGTTTGGATGTGTAACCACTCAAGAAATAGTACATCGCCTGTTCTTTAGTCAGTCTTGCAAGAGGAGGGAGGACCCCAAAAGCGTCAGCGGTAAGCAAGAAAATGTTCTTGGGATGTCCGCCAACACCACCCGGTGCGTAGTTGCTGATAAAAGTCAGCGGGTAGGAAGCGCGAGTGTTTTCAGTGATGCTGTTATCGTCGAAGTCAGGATGGTTTTTGTCATCTAACGGTACGTTTTCGAGCAAAGTGCCAAAGCGATTGATCGCGGACCAAACCAGGGGTTCGTATTTTGGATTCAGTCGGATAGTTTTCGCGTAGCAACCGCCTTCAAAGTTGAAGATCCCGTTTTCACTCCAGCCGTGCTCATCGTCCCCGATCAATGCGCGCGACTCATCAGAGGATAGGGTAGTTTTACCTGTGCCGCTAAGACCAAAAAACAAGGCAACATCGCCTTCTTCGCCGATATTGGCGGAACAGTGCAGAGAAAGAACATCCTGTTTCGGAAAGACATAATTGACGACCGTAAATACTGATTTTTTAATTTCGCCACCGTAAAGGGTCTTGCCAATCAGCACCAGTTTCTCGTCGAAGTTCAACGCAACCATCGCGGGGGAGCGCAGCCCGTCCACAACCGGATCGCCTTCAAATTTGGAGGAGACCAGGAGCGTAAAGTCCGGGTCGATGTGAGGCTGTTCTGTGTTGTTGCGGATAAACATGTTGGAAGCGGCAATGCTTTGCCAGGCATAATTGGTAACTACCCGGATTTTGATAAAGTGTTCCGGGTCTGCGCCGGCCAGCATGTCGCGGACATAGAGAGTTTCGCCTTGCAGTGAATCAATTAATTTCCGCTTAAGTTTCGTGAATGTTTCTGAGGTCATCGGTTCTGTGCCTGAGGCAAACCAGAGGTCCGGATCACCGTTCTCGACCAAATATTTGTCGTTAGGAGAGCGACCTGTAAACGGTGAGGTGTTTACTGCTAACGCTCCAGTGTCCGCCAGAATGGATTCACCTCTTTTCAACGATTCAGTCACCAGTTCAGCGACATTTAAATTGTATTTGACGTTTTGGACAGAACCAAAGCCTAATTTGGTTAATTCAGTTCTCAGCACTTCGTTGACTTGATTCATGATTAATTCGTTAATACTCCTTTCATTGGTTATGAAATAACTTATAGGCAGGTTTCCCATAAATCGATGAGGAGAAATCTGTCATTTCTAAAGCAGGGAAAAAGCCGCGTGTTGCCACACCAGATATCCAGCCCCTAGCTGAAATCGAGTTCAAATAGGCGGAATAAAACTCTGTCTGGGCTTGCAGATCGACATTGTGGCTGTTGTAAGTTGGATTGGTCGCACTGATAATGGCGCTTCCGTTATCGCTCCCGCTGATGTTGGTGGTTGTAAAAGATGCTGCATTGAGCCCAAGATAGACTGGTTTCTGCTGGCTCTGCTGGAAACTGAACAAGACGCTGTCCAGATATCTGCCTGCTGAATCGCTGGTGTATGCTCCCGCTTGACCAGGTTCGGCATTGATGAGGAAGTAGAACCCCTGCGCTTGCTCATAAAAAGAGAAGCTTTCAACTGGCTCGGAGCCTGGATCCAGAGCCAAAAGCACCTGGCCCTGGTAGTATTCGTCCACTTTTGTTAACAGATCAGTCCAAATTTCCTGGCTGGATTTCGGTGTGCCAAAATTTTCCGCAACGGTTTCGATCGCGCCGGGATACGTGCTGAAGACGTCTGGTCCACCCAGGATGATCTGATCCGCCTTGATTATGGTCGCCAGCTTGATTGTGTGCATCACCATGCGTTCATAATCTGCATACCATTGCTGCCACCAAATCTGACTCTTTTGAGAGTCCCGGAACCATGAGCCGGCATCGGTAGGAAAGCATAACCGTGGATATACAGCCACTTTCAATTCTTGCTGGCTGGCAGCCATTGCAATCCGGTTTAGTTCAGCTGAGGGTATGGTGATAGCCGGGTCACTGTCTATGAGAGGCAAATCTATGTCTGTGCTGACTTTCCATGTGGGGGTCAGGATCAGCCAGTTGAAGCCGTTTGCTTTGAGGTTATCAGCCAGCCCATACCAGGCGTCGAGATGGTTCGAGGCGTAGAATGGATCGACTTCGACGCCAATCAATGCCTCTTCGTCGAAACTTATGGGGGTTAAGTTGGAGGTGGTTTGTACGTCTGAGTCCCACATTCTCCAGCCAGTAATTTCATCACGGATTTCTGTGAGCGCACCAGGCATAAAGGTTCTGGGTGTTGTATCAGGATAACTTTCCTGGCCCAGGGAGCAATCAGCGTTTCTGCAATAACGATAGCTCACGGAGTCTGGACCGGAAGCTCGCGGGAAATAAACCAGCATCCACTCGTTGTTTTCCATCGGCCACATCGGGATAGGGTTACTCCAGGATCCATGATTGAACTGCAAATAGAGTTGCTCGCCGGAAGAAGTGCCAGCTGGGGAGGTTGCAAATATGGAGATCCCGTTTTGTTGACTGGCTCGCCAGGTAGCGACCGAATCATCAATGACGACATCCTTATTCGGAACAACGAACTGGCGGACAAGTCTATTACCGCCAAGGTCGCGCTCGCTGTTGACCAGAGCGTCGCCGAGAGTGTACTGATAGCGCAGGAAACTGCCGGCAAAAAGTTTGACCTGGGCAACGTAACTGCCTTCAGTGTTGCGGGCCATTAACTGCATGTTGGCCGCCTGCGTACCAGTGCCCTGGAGCATGTCATAAAAAGTTTGTCCAAATTGGCGCAAATTACCCGCAATCCGTACCGGCGCGCCAACAGCCTGATTAGGCGGCGTCATTACAAAGGTCAAGGTCACTTCTGGCAGGGCTGTCATCCGGATGATTGCCAGAGTCGCCAGGTATTCGACCATATTCACTTCTTGTTGGAAGTCCAAATAACTGCCGTCGCTTAAAGTTGCCACCAAATTATGTTTTCCAACAGGTAACCCACGGATTAAAAACCTTCCGTTCATATCAGTCATTGCTGTCTTGCCAGCAACATTGACGAACACATCCGCCAGGGGGGCTTCGGTTTCGTCATCGGCAACCGCGCCGTTGAGATCGACCAGAGGGCCGTTGTATGGAACCTCTGGCCAGCCAGCAATCGTGTCATTGATAACCAGATTGTCACGGACAACCAGCTGACGGAAGGCAAGCGGATGGTTATCTGGCAACAACTCACCCATCTCGATCGGATGGGTGAGGGTATATCGGTAAGAGATCACCGCGCCCTGGGGCAACATGATGGTCAGACTGTGTCCGTCTGTGGTCATATTAAGCAGATAGCGTTCCAGGTTGTAGTTGACACCAGTTACCAGGTCGAGAATATCCAGAGAGATCCGGTCCTCTTCGGAAAAGTTTTCAAAAGGATGAGCAATAAATTGGACTTCAACCAGCTTCACCTCAGAAATATCTGAGGGCAAGTTGGACCTGTCTATAAGTTTTTGGGGTTCTTTTGTCTGAAAACTCAGCGCACAACCAGCTAACAAGCAAACAGCAATTATCAGGCTACTCAGATTTCGGACGAAAGAAGCCTTCTGGCTCACTCATGCCTCGATATCTTTGGTCGATTGAATGATGCTGTTCAAATTTTCAGCCAGGCTTCCCAGCACGCCATTGACAAAACGGGGAGAAGAATCTGTGCCAAACATTTTCGCGAGTTCAACAGCTTCGTTGATGCCGACCTTCAGGGGAGTCAGCTGGTAAAAAGCAACTTCCCACAAGGCGATACGCAAAATATTGCGATCGACAACGGCCACCTGGTCAAGCGGCCACTCCGGGGCGTGTTCGCTGATCAGCTCATCCAGCCTTTGAGTGTTTTGGCGAACACCTGTAATCAATACGCGGGCAAATTCCAATTGGTTCGCATCCAAATCGTGCTCAAGAGATCTCGCTTCCAGGACTTCTCCAATCTGGTGATCGGTTAAGTCCAGTTCGAACAGTGCTTGAAGTGCGGCTACTCTTGCCCGTGTACGTGATTTCATAATTGCCTAAGCCTCAATATCCACATCAGTGATGTGCACATTGATCTTAGCAATTTCCATGCCAACCATTTCGGTGATGGCTCGATTGACACGTCGTTGAATCGTCTGGGCAACCAGGCGCGCATTTTGATGGCTGCTGATGATAATGTAAATATCAAAGTAGATCAGATCATCCTTGATGTCCACCTTAATGCCCATGTTATCAGGTGAATATAATTGCTTGATTTCAGCCATACGGCTGACGCCAGGAACAGCCAGGGTGGTTAGTTGAGCAATAGTCGACAAGACTGATGGCGCGATCGTGGTCTTACCGATTGGCCCGCCTTTTATGGCACCAGTCAAAGCTTCAGTCATTGTCTTCTTCTTTCTCTCCTGGAACGAATCCAGTTTTCAAAATGCTGTAAAGAACGATCTGATCGTCCGTCATTCCGATGTTTTCGTTCTCATTACGAATTGCTTCGATTACTTTCGGATAATCCACTCCTTCAGGCCAGCCTTGGTTGAAGGCGTTTTCAGGGTCACTGTAGGTTGGTGCTGTTTCCGTTATTTGGAACTTCAAAACCTTGAGTACTTTTTCGAAGGTCTCGCTGTGAGCCTGGAACAATTGCATCCAGGCGTTCAGAATGATCCTGACAAAATGAGGATCACTCTCAAACAGCTTCTCAGAATCGCGCACTAACAGGCGTTTTGGCGCAGTTAGAGGATTTCTAAAACCACTGACCTTAACCTCAGTTTTCAGGGTTTCCGCCAATTCTTTTCGGGTTTCAGTTGTATATACTGAAAAATCAGCCAAAACGTTTTCAATGATTTCTTCACGGAACCAGGGTTCAATGAAAACATTGATCACGTGCAGAGGCTTAAGTTCGCTCATTTTTCATCCTTTCTATAGGTAAACCTGACCAGGACTGTTAGTTATTCATCCTCATCGTCGTCAAGTGCGTCTTCTTCTTCTTCAACATCCCAGAGACTTTCAGGCTCTTCGCCGTCCTCGTCCCAGATTTCGATTTCGTCATCATCCCAGTCACCTGATGGTTCTTCGTCATCAATTGGGCGGTAGGTGAGGCACCCGGCATCGGGATTGAGGTCAATTGCAGCTGCGGTGCAGTAGCGCTCATCCAGAAACAAACAATCCAGGTATTTACAGCGAATTTTCGTCATGATTATCTCCAATAACCTACTTTCATTTCGCTCGCATTTTACCTTAGACCGAGTATAGCGTAAAGTCAAAAGGCTGTTTTAGCCCGGGTTTACACGTGTGGCTTCGATCACATTTGCCAGGTTTTCAAGCCTTGCCAGCACGCGGCTGAGCTGGTTAATCCCAGCAACTTCCAAAACCAGGTTTACTTTAACAACATGCTGGCGGGTTGTCAGAGAAAGGTCAACTAATCGGACGGGTTCGCTAGATAACACAGCAGAAATATCGCCCATCAATCCCTGTCGATCGTATGCGGTGATCTGAAGAGGCACGGGATAGGTTTGTTCTGAGCTTCCCCAGTCAACTTTGATCAGCCGTTCCGTATCCGTCACCCGCAGAGCATTGGGGCAATCCATACGGTGAATCGTCACACCGCGACCGCGGGTGATGTAGCCGATAATCGGATCACCCTGCATTGGGTTGCAGCAACGCGCGAAACTGTGGGCTATGCGATCGAGCCCCATAACTGTTATTGAATCATCAGACTTATATTTCCCAGGCGTTTCGGGTTTCAGCACATCCGATTTGAGAGTATCAGCCTTTAATTCGCCGATGCGATTGACTAATTTGCCAATCGGAATGTCACCATAACCGATGCCGACATACAGATCCTCTACGGTTTTGAGGTTAAAGGCACTCAAAACAAGATTGAGGTCTACATCGACCAGCCCAAGCCGTTTGAGTTCTTTCTCGACCAGGATTTTTCCGTGTTCAAGGTTATGCCCGCGGTCCTGCTGTTTAAACCATTGTTTTATTTTCGAGCGAGATCGACTGGAGCGAACCATTCCAAGACTGGGGTTGAGCCAATCCCGGCTGGGTCCCCCACGGTTTACGGTGAGGATTTCAACCTGGTCACCCGTTTTCAAGACGTAGTCAAGCGTAACCAGTTTCCCGTTGATTTTGGCGCCGCGGCAGCGGTGACCGACGTCGGTGTGGACCAGGTAAGCAAAATCTATCGGTGTTGAACCTTGAGGGAGATCAATGACATCGCCTTTGGGGGTGAGCACATAAACACGGTCTTTGAAGATATCGCCGCGCATACCCTCGATCAGTTCCTGGTTGTCTTCGACTTCTCTGCTCCAGGCGATCAAAGTCCGCAAGCTGCTTACTTTTTTTTCGTATTTATCGCTGAGATGACGTTTGCCTTCTTTATAGAGCCAATGTGCGGCAACGCCATACTCTGCGGTATTGTGCATTTCTGTGGTTCGAATCTGTACTTCCAGCGGTTTCCCGTCTGTATAGATCACAGCGGTGTGTAACGACTGATAGTTATTAGGCTTTCTGGCAGCGATATAGTCATCAAATTCGCCCGGAATCGGCGCGTAGTGGGTATGGATGATGCCAAGGACTTTGTAGCAGGTTTCGACGTCGCCCACAATGACCCTGACAGCCCGAAGGTCGCGGATGCCTTCAAAATTTTTCTCTTTGGATTGCATTTTCCGGTAGATCGAGTATATATGCTTCGGTCGGCCGGATATCTCTGCTTCTATTTCCGATTTTTGGAGCAGACTCTGGAGACTTTCAATAATTTTTACGACTTCCTCTGATCTTTTGGAACGTCTTAATGTCAGATTCTCTGCGATTTCTTTGTATTTTTCCGGTTGAGTATAGCGAAAACTTAAATCCTCGAGCTCCCATTTCATCTGCCAGATACCAAGCCGGTTTGCCAACGGGGCATAGATATCCATGGTCTCCTGAGCGATCTTTTTTTGACGATCAGAGGGCAGGGCACTCAGGGTACGCATGTTGTGAAGGCGATCTGCCAACTTGATCACGACAATTCTGGCATCATCACCAATCGCCAGCAGCATTTTCCGAAGTGTCTCCGCCAGGTCTTCGTCAATCTTCGTGCTGGAAGCAAGCGGAGTTTCGGCCAGCGGTTTTCTTTCGTCAGGTTGCTGGTCAGCTCGTGAGAGATAGGGCAGCCTGGTAATTCGAGAAACATCCTCAACAAATCCGGCGATGGTTTCGCCAAATTCATCTGTGAGGGTTTTATTTAAAACGGGGGTGTCGACCAGGACGTCGTGCAACAGCGCGGCGGCCACAATTTCTGGAATAGCGTTCATCTCAATCAGGATATTAGCAACACCGACACAATGCGTATGGTATGGCTGACCGTTGGCACGAGTTTGTCCCTGGTGGGCCTCCTCGGAAAAACGGTAAGCCTTTTCAATCAACTCAAGATCAGCGCGTGAATAGGCTTCAGGTATCTTACTGAGAAATTGTTGGATATCCATAATGATGTGCTAATTGTAAGCCAAAACCGGAGGTTTAATTCACGGCAGTTCTGTACTAATGAGACCTTGTTGCACCCCGCCCCCGTCGTGGAATGTACACAATCCTTGATAACTTTTCATAAAACAGTTAGCTGGCTCTAATACAGAAAAGAGTCATCAGCTGTTGTTCAATACAAGTGTTCTTCCCGGTTTGAGTCCGGCTCCCTTGGGTTTATTTGAGCATTTCCTTGCTCTCGAAACCACGGTTATAACGCAGATTGTACAGGCAGTCGCTTTCGATTTGGGTTAGATTTCCGGTCACGGTATTAGTGAGCAATTTGCCAACGCCAGGTCCAAGCATAAATCCTTGCCCACATGTACCTGCCGCGATCAGATAGCCGTCAAGTCCCTCTACAGGACTAACGATTGGGTTCCCATCCGGCGTCATGGGGTAGGTGCCCCGCCAGGTTCGGCGTACACGGATGTTACCCAAAATCGGCATCAGATCTACCAACCGCCTGCATGACTGTGGCAGGAAGGAACTGGTGTTTTGAGTCAGGTTCCCCCAGATCTGTGGGGCAGGGGTCAGGCAGAAAATGATTTTTCCGGTAGGATGCTGGTAGAAATAGAAATTGCTTGACCCCGGGCAATGGCGAATATCAACAACCATGGCAGCAAACATGGGTTGAACCGGTTCGGTTATGCCTGCCTCGTGTGCGTCAGGCTCAATTGGAAGGTCGACGCCAACC
This sequence comes from Anaerolineaceae bacterium, assembly GCA_041655815.1. GTDB lineage: Bacteria > Chloroflexota > Anaerolineae > Anaerolineales > Anaerolineaceae > Mesolinea. The sequence continues at coordinate 6,503 of JBBAES010000001.1, read as the reverse complement.
ATTTGTGAGATCTCTCGGGACCAACCCCCGGCCGCGTTGATGAAGGTCTTACAGGCGTAAGCACCCTGATTGGTTCGAACTCTTTGGATACAGTTGCCTCCGACGAGGATTTCAGTCACAGCCTCGTTGAAGTGAAATTCAGCTCCTTCAAGTTGAGCCCGCTGCCAGAAAGCGAAGGCCGCCTTTAAAGGCGAGGCGCTGCCGTCACCTGGTGAAAAAGTTCCGCCCAGCAGTCCTTGCGGGTTGAGATGGGGTGCGATTTCGAGGTTTTGATCTCTTTCTATCCAATCGATATTCAAACCAAGCGATCGTTGCAATTCTAATAAGCTCTTGAGAGTAGTTTCTATCTCAGGCTCGTAGGCTACAAAATTATAGCCACCTGCACGCCAGTCGATATCATCGCCGTAGGTTTCTTTCCAGGAGGAAAAGATTTCAATCGAATTTGAGCATAAATAAATCTTTGAAGGATCGGAATGGGTTGCGCGAATACCGCCAATAGCGTGCTTGTTTGAAGCCTGACCGGGGCTGGCCATCGCTTCCAAAACCAACACTTTAAGACCAGCCTGCGCAAGGTAGAACGCGGTTGGCGTGCCGATCGAACCAGCTCCAGCAATAATTACATCATAAGTTTTATTCAGGCTCATCGGATGTTGTCCATGCCTCCGTGCGAATTCTCTATAAAATCTTTAACTGGCACTTCAACAAATGCCGGGCGGACCGGAGGGTCAGTTACTTCAGACGGGGGCACGCCCTCAGCCGCAAACATGCGTCTGATCAGGTTCAGGCAGGTTTTGCCCCCACAGGAGCCCATGCTGGCGTGAGTGATTGCCTTAATCTGGTTGATGTCCCTGATGCCGGCTTTGATCAGCTTTCTGATTTCGCCGGCGGTGATTCGTTCACAGCGGCAAATGTAGGCGTCATCATCCAGATTTTGGAGCATTTCTGACTCAGATTCAAATGGCTTTGACTGGCTGGTTGGGATAATGCGAAAACCAGCCACACTTTTTGAGATTTGTATTGGTACTTCGACACTGAGCAAGCGTGTTCCGTTTTTAAATCCTGGGACTGTTTTTATCCTCTCGATTTTGAACTCGCCAAGCGACCGTCCGTCGGTGTCGGTTACTTCTATCTGGTTTCCGATGGCAATCTCGGCGATTTCCTGCTCGACCGGAAGGCTGACCAGGGCAGTTTGACTGTGCTTGCGGAAATCGACCAGACTGATTGCTAACCCCGGACAAACGGCCAGGCAACGCCCGCAGGCAATACATTCTCCAGCTCGGTCCTCATCGAAATGGGGCAGGTGGCGGATGTCAGCCTCGTCAATGAAGATGAGATCCCTTGGGCAGACCGTAGAACACGGGTTACAGGGGATTTCCTGTGTGCAATGAAATACGGGGAAGACCCCGTCAAGTTGATCAATATATTTTTCCGCCACGGTTATCCCAGGTTTCGACTTAAGAATTTGTTCCGTCTCAAACCAACTGGCGGGGATCTCGGATATGTCTTTTCCTAAGCTCTGTGCGATTTCGTTTCCAACAATTTTTCCCGAGAAGATGGCTGCAGAGGCTTCCGCGATCTCATTGGCATCTCCGGCTGCGAAGACCTTCATGCCTACCGCTTTGGCCATATTGATGAACTCATTCACCGGTTCCAGTCCAACTGCGATCAAGAGGGTGTCGCAATCGTAAACTTTTTCAGTACCCCGAATGGGCTGAAAATTTCTGTCGACTTGGGCGATAACCACTGACTCGACCTTGTCATGTCCCCTGGCTTCTATTACCGTGTGGGAGGTGAAAATGGGAACACCAGAACGAGTCAGTTTATCTTTATGGACTTTATAGCCACCGCACTCTGCCGCGGCTTCCACCAGGCCGGCCACGTGAATGTTCGCCTGGATGGCGTGGTAACCCGCGATCAAACCGACATTTCCTCCGCCGATGATAAACAGGTTATTGCAGGGTCTGACCAAATCCCGATTTACCAGGGTTTGAAAGGCCCCGGCGCCATAGACTCCAGGCAGGGTATTGCCAGAAAACGACAGGCTGCGTTCTCTGGCTCCGGTAGCAACCAGGAGTGCGCCTGGTTTGACATGGACATTTTCTTTTTGCTCACGATAAATAGCAACCTGGTGGTCTTCAAAAACACCTATCGCGGTGGAATTTGTCCAGATTTCAACAGTGGGTAATGTCTGAGCCTGTTCGGCCAGGATTTTGGCAATGTCGATACCCCTGGTACCGGCATGCACGGCGTTTGAAGAACCGAAAAAGCGGTGAGTCTGCAATACCAATTTTCCGCCCAATTGGTTTTTGTCATCGACCAGGATGACACCCACACCCAGTTGGCCGAGCTCGATTGCCGCGGATAAGCCAGCCGGGCCGGCACCGATAATCAGGACTTCACATTCGTAATAGCGGGGGAACTGGTCTTTCTCGGGGATTGGGGCGAAGCTTTCTGGTAAACCAGGTAGCCCGTCCGCTGGCTCAACCTTCATTCCTGGGGTTACCGGGGTCATGCAGGCTTTGACCGGCAAACCGTTAGCGATCACCATGCACTGTGAACATTGCCCGTTAGCACAAAATATGCCCTGGGGGCTGTGGTCCTTAACATGATGTCGGAAAACCTGGATACTCTGAGCCATCAGGGCAGAAGAGATCATCTCATTTGGTTTTGCATAAAAAAGTTTTTCTTGCCAGTAGAAAGGTGTTGTTGCTTCGCTTTCATCGATCAGGATAGGGTGAGACTTGATTCGATAATCGATCATAAACTCCTCAAATGAACAACCAGTTTAGTAGTTAATATTACCACCAGCAAATCCAGATGGGGTTAATTCTCAACAATGCTCTGTTCCATAACTATCGCCAGAAAAACTACCTTAGCTTGGCTATTGTGTTCAGGTCAATCTCTGGATGGCGCGTCGTCGAATATTTCCTGGTACTTTTTATCAAGTTCGTCATCAGCAAGGTGTGAATAGCGTTGGGTTACAGCGATATTGGTGTGACGTGCCAAAACCTGGGCTAATTTGAGATTACCGGTGCTGCCCAGGACTGTTGTGACAAAATAGTGCCTGAAGGAATGAGGCGTTATGGTGCCAACAGCATCTACTCCCAGACACTCTTTTACCCGGCTATTTACGATGGCGCGTCCGGTGGTGGTCGATATAGGTTTGATTTTATTGCCAACAGCGCGATCGTGTCTGGCAAATATTGGCAATGATTTGAGCGCTTTGCCTCCCAGGCCATCCAGTTCCGCACGGGCTTGCAGATAATCGCGCAGTGCTTTCAGACTGCGTTTGGAAAAGCGCAAAACAGCTTCTTTGTTGCCTTTACCAATAATTACAGCACGGCTCTCGTGCCAGTCGATGTCTCCACGACGCAAATTACAAGCTTCGTGCACCCGCAGACCCGTATCTGCCAGGGTGATCAAAAAAGCGCGGTCTCGCAGATTAAGCAGACGTTCAACGTTGCTTTCGGTTGGCTTTTGGTTCAGATTTTCTGCGTGAATGATGACTTTCTCGATATCAGACTTGGGAAATTGAGGCAGGCGCACACCAGACCTGCGGGTGCGCTGTTTGATCAAAAGCCGAACGCGCGGAAGGTTGATTTGAGCCAGATTTTCTCCAGCGATGTATTCATACAGACCAACCGTTGCGGTCATGTAGACTTGCTCTGTGGCTGAAGAGAAGTTTTTCAAAGCGGTAGCCATCCAGATGATGGCATCCTCACTCAAAACCCTGATATTTTCTTCTTCAATCTTCAAACCGTTGCTGACCAGGACTTCGGAAAACAATCTCATAGCATTGGAATAGGTACGATAGGTATTGGCACTACGTGAGAGTTTGACTGAGTTTAGATAACGGTGAATGATATCATTAATATTCATAATAAGGCCTTATTTATGTACTTATTGCGCGTAGTATTGTTCATGGCGTAACTTTTCATATAATTTATCGTAACCATATTATACTCAAATACACCTTTTTTGAGTGGGGGATAGGGTAATCGTAATTTGCGTAGAAGGCAAAATTAATTACTTCGCACTAATAAAATAATGGACTTTAATCCATATGATTGATGACGACTGAGTTAGTAAACATCCTTTCACATGGTTTTCTCTCTCAGTGTGTTGAGGATTGGCCTTCTAAAACCTGATAAGCTCGTCTAATCCAGATTACTGATCCTGGCATTGGAAGTCACACGCGACGACGTTACATAATATTCTCTACCTTCGCACGAAAGTTTTTCAACACCTCTCAGAAAAGCAATAAAACGCTGGGGGAGGCATTTTCGTTCAAACAGCCGATCCTTTTACTCCCTAAATTATGCTTACGATAATGATACTTATCATAATCTAAAGCTAAAATGTAAAAATCTGTTTCTTCCCTCTTGGATTGATGACCCATTATTCAGGATGAATCTGAATAAAGTTGTAACCAATGCGTTGTTTGCAATTCTTCCCGTTAGTTATTCCAGCCCTCTACTGCTTTGGTCTGTTCTCCAAAACTTCATAGGCACCCACCCAGGGCTCACCCAGGCGGTTTCGCTCTGAAACTTCAACCTCGTTCAGGTGTTGAGCCACCTGAATCAATTCTGTGGCAATTTTTTCCCAATCCTGCGCCAATACTGCCTTCTGCAGTGTCTGACGGCAGATCTCCATCCAACCCCACTTCATCCGGAAACGGTCTGCTTTGAGCCAATAATCGCGTTTCTCCCAGGCAATCGCGCTGGAATCCACCGATTCTTCGATCTTTTCTAAAGCCAGCGCGACGTACGCGGCCATATCAAGGCTCTCACGGTCCGGCTGCCCCTTTTGCATCAATTTACGGATAGCTAAAACGATCGATTTGCTCAACCGGTTTCGGTAAGTTGTGCCGCTCTCGCTTTTTTTAATCGCCATTATTAATTCCTTGTTTCATAGTCTTGGGCAATTATACCAACTACCTGCCCCACTCATTATTTTTCAGCCGAAACTGCATTCAGCTTGTATCAGCTATGTACAACCTATAAATTGAATATTGGAGTCTTATTCGGTTTTTGCCCCCTTTCGCAAAATTATCGCTCAAGTTATAATCGTAATATCAGGAACGCTAACCTGACATAACCAAATAGTATTGATAGAGGCGCGGCGGATTGCGTAGAGACCTCGTAAGTTCCCAGGACTGGGAGAAGAAACGAATTATCCGTTGCCGAAGGGTAAAGGAAGGGTCCTCTTCCTAACCTTGGTATGCCTAACCAAGTTAGGATACTGTCATGCACTTGCATGGAGCGCTATGTGTTCATAACAACATATAGCGTTTTTTTTAATCTAAAGGAGATAAAATGACTGAGGTAGTAATACGTTTGAGAATCGGTGCAGAAAACGCCCATTATGGTGGAGGTCTTGTTGATGGGGCCTTTCTGACAAAACTGTTCGGTGATGTTGCCACGGAATTGCTGATCCGCCGTGACGGTGATGAAGGGCTCTTCAGAGCTTACGATAACATCGAATTCCTCGCGCCTGTCTATGCTGGCGATTTTATTGAAGCCAAGGGTTGGATCACAAGCGAAGGCAACACCTCCCGCAAGATGGCTTTCGAGGCCTGGAAGGTAATCAGCCCCAGAGCTGATATTTCCGATTCTGCAGCAGAAGTGTTGGCGGAACCTGTGCTGGTTTGCCGTGCGAGCGGCACCTGCATCACCCCTAAAAACAAACAACGCCTTGGTTAAATCAGGCGAAAAATCTATAAGGAGAGAGTTATGAGTAAACACAAGGTTATCATCACCGCAGCCATCAGCGGCGCTGAAGTTACCCAGGAAATGAACCCCGCTGTCCCCTATACGATCGAAGAGTATGTGCGTGAAGCCAAACTTGCCTGTGAAGCAGGCGCCGCAATTATTCACCTCCACGCGCGCCACGACGACGGCACACCCACCCAGGATCGCGAACGCTTCAGAGTAATCATCGATGCCATCCAGCAAGCCTGCCCGCAGGTAATCATTCAGCCTTCCACAGGCGGAGCAACCGGCATGACTGCTGAAGAGCGCTTGCAACCGACAGAGTTGAATCCTGAAATGGCCAGCCTGGACTGTGGAACAATGAACTTTGGTGGTGACGAAATTTTCGTGAACACCGAAAACATGATTATCGACTTTGCCGCCCGAATGAACCAGCGCGGTATTAAACCAGAGTTGGAATGCTTTGACAAAAGTCACATCGACATGGCCTTGCGGCTTGTCCGCAAGGGTCACATCAAACCCCCCCTGCATTTTAACTTTGTATTGGGCGTAAATGGTGGCGCGACGGGTACGCCCCGCGATCTTCTGTTTCTGAAGGAATCCATACCAGCAGACGCAACCTTTACTGTGACTGGAATTGGTCGCTGTCAACTGGATATGAACGTGATGGGCATGCTTTTAGGCGGTCACGTCCGCGTAGGGTTTGAAGACAACCTGAAATACAACCGCGAGCGCAACGCCATCTCGAATGCGGAATTTGTGGAACGGATCGCCCGAATCGCAAATGAACTC